>NZ_JBSMEZ010000150.1:0-25864 GCF_056498605.1 Profundibacter sp. | reverse complement strand
ATGACGTCAATGTAGGGGGTCGGCAGGCCAACTTCAAGGACAGTCAATATCATGTGCCGCTACGTATTGTTTTTCTATATTTCCCTAGGCATAGTCCCCTTTCACCCGCTACAACGGCTAAATTAATACGAAAAAGGCAAATAACCACAATGTCCAGCCAGCCAGACCTGATCATCCGCCCACTTATGGCGCAGGACGAAGCCGAATGGCGCCGCCTTTGGCGCGCCTATCTGGAGTATTATGAGACGTCCTTGTCCGAAGACATATACGTCAGCACATTTGCCCGCCTATTGGGGGATGATCCGCAAGATTTTAACGGGCTGGTCGCCGAACTGGATGGCAGGTTGGTCGGGCTGACGCATTACCTGTTTCACCGCCACGGCTGGAAAATCGAAAACACCTGTTACCTTCAGGACTTATACGCCGACCCTGATGTGCGTGGCCGTGGTGTGGGCCGTGCCCTGATCAATGGGGTTTACGCCACCGCCGATGCCGCCGGTGCCCCCGCCGTTTACTGGCTCACACAGGATTTCAACAAAGCAGGCCGTATGCTATATGACAAAGTTGGCGTGCTAACCCCGTTTATCAAATACCAAAGGCCCTAAACTTATGCGTTTTCTGTTACTGCTCCCAATTCTTGTGATTACAGCCTGCACTCCTGGTATGCAGGCCGATACCATGACCGAGCGCCGTGCAACCCTGCCGGCCAGCGTCCTGCCGCCAATGAAACGATTTACCACCATCAATGTCAGCCCGCCCAGCCGCAGCAACACCGAAATCGCCCGCGATTTTCTGGATCTGTCGTTCAAAATGGAAAGCGGGCGCTCCCTGCCTGTTATGACCCGTTTTGAGGGACCGATTACCGTGCGTGTCACAGGCGCGCCCCCTGCCAGTCTGGACCCTGACCTGAAACAGCTGCTAGCCCGCCTAAGACGCGAGGCCGGCATTCCAATCAGCCGCGTTGGGCCCGCACAGGCCGCCAATATCACCATCGAGGTGATCCCCCGCGCCCAATTGCAACGCCTAGTGCCCCAAGCTGCCTGTTTCGTGGTGCCGCGCATTGCAAGCTGGGCGCAATACCGAAAACAGCGGCGCAGCGGCACAGTCAACTGGTCTACCCTGAAGCAACGCGAACAAATTGCGATTTTCCTGCCCGGGGATGTCAGCCCGCAAGAGGTACGCGACTGCTTGCACGAAGAACTGGCCCAAGCGATTGGCCCATTGAATGATCTGTACCGGCTGCCCGACAGCGTGTTCAACGATGATAACTTTCAAACCGTGCTGACCGGATTTGATATGCTGATCCTGCGCACCTATTACGCGCCCGAAATGCGCAATGGCATGACCCGCAGTCAGGCCGCTATCACCCTGCCTCGCGTTCTGGCCCGCCTGAACCCGCGTGGCCAACGCGTTGCCACCGGCCCGCTGACCAGCCCGACATCCCGCGCATGGGTTGACGCAATCGAATCCGCGCTTGGCCCCAAGGGCAACCCCGCGGCGCGGCGCAAGGCGGCCACAACTGCCGTCACCATTGCGCAAAATTCCGGCTGGAACGATACCCGCCTTGCCTTTAGCCTCTATGCGCTTGGCCGCCTGTCGCTCTCTACAAAAACCGAATCCGCATTGCAGGCCTTTCTGAATTCCGGTGCCATCTACAACGAGCATCAGGAAACGCAGATTCAGGCCGCTCATGTGGCGATGCAACTGGCCGCCTTTACCCTGTCGGCAGGCGAAGGTGATGCGACGCTAAAACTGGTGAACACCAATCTACCCGCCGTTGCGGCATCGAAAAACGCGGCCCTGCTGGCCACCCTGTTGATGATCAAGGCCGAAGCGTTGGAAATGGTCGGTCGTGCCTCGGAAGCGCACGAAGTGCGGCTCGACAGTCTGGGCTGGGCGCGATATGGGTTTGGCACGGACAAAGCCGTGCGCAATCGCCTCGCCGAGATTTCAGCACTTCCCCCGCGCAAACCGAAATCAATGAGGTCGCTATGATCATTTACTACGCAGCAATCTTTGGCGCGGGCCTTGGCGCCTTCACCGCGCTGCGCAAAAAAGGCAACTGGTTTGACGTTGCCCAATATGTGGCGATCTATGCGATTATATTCGCGCTGGTCGCCCTGTTTTACACCATCTTTGCCAATCGCGGCGCATAAGGCCGATGTTCCTGCGTTTCTTTGAAAACCTGCGCAGCGCCACGGTTCCGGTTTCAATGCGCGAATTTCTGGCCTTTCTGGAGGGCATGAAGCGCGGATTGGTCACTTATGACGTCGAGGGGTTTTATTACCTCGCCCGCACCGCAATGGTGAAGGACGAACGCCATCTGGACCTGTTCGACCGCGTCTTTGCCACCAGTTTTGAAGGGTTAGAACACATCACAATGGACGATGTGCTGGAAGCCGTGGACATCCCCGCCGACTGGCTGGAAAAGATGGCCGAGAAGCATCTATCGCCCGAGGAAAAAGCCGAGATCGAAGCGCTTGGCGGGTTTGATAAGCTGATGGAAACCCTGAAGGAGCGCCTGAAAGAGCAGGAAAAGCGCCATCAGGGTGGATCAAAATGGATCGGCACTGCGGGCACCTCGCCGTTTGGGGCTTATGGGTATAACCCCGAGGGGGTGCGCATCGGGCAGGACCGTTCGCGTCACCAGCGGGCGGTCAAGGTCTGGGACCGACGCGATTTCAGGAACCTTGATGACTCTGTAGAGCTGGGCACCCGCAATATCAAGGTCGCCTTGAAACGTCTGCGCAACTGGGCACGCGATGGCGCACACGAGGAGCTGGATCTGGACGGCACCATCCGCGCCACGGCTGAAAACGGATACCTCGATGTGAAAACCCGCCCCGAGCGGCGCAATGCGGTGAAAATCCTGCTGTTTTTAGATGTGGGCGGATCAATGGACCCGCATATTAAAATCGTGGAGGAGCTGTTTTCCGCCGCCCGTGCCGAATTCAAGCACATGGAATATTATTACTTCCACAACTGCCTGTATGAGGGCGTTTGGAAGGACAATGCGCGGCGCTGGAACCACCAGATTTCCACCGCCGAGGTTCTGCGCACCTATGGGCCGGACTACAAATGCATCTTTGTTGGCGACGCTTCGATGTCCCCTTACGAGATCGCCTATCGTGGCGGGGCCAACGAGCATTGGAACGAGGAAACAGGCGACACCTGGCTGCGGCGTGCCCGCGAACAATGGCCAAACAACATCTGGATCAACCCGCTGCCGGAACAACATTGGCAATACACCCACTCGGTTGCAATGATCCGTGAGATATTCGAGGATGCAATGGTGCCAATGACGCTTGAAGGGATTACGCGCGGAATGCGATCCCTGACGTAAAGGATATGTTAATGCCTCTACATTTTGACGACCGTGAATATGCGGCACGGCTGGCCTTGGCCAAACAGGCCCTAAACGACGCAGATCTTGACGCGCTGCTGATGTTCGCCCCCGAAAGCCACTACTGGATTTGCGGCTATGACACCTTCGGCTTTGCCATGTTCCAATGCCTTGTGTTGACGGCAGACGGCCAATTGCACCTGCTGACCCGCGCACCGGATTTACGACAGGCGCAGCACACCTCGACGCTGAACGACGATCAAATCCACATCTGGGCCGAATATGAGGGGGCCAATCCGGCCAATGACCTGAAGGGGCTGCTGGCGGAACTGGGCGTGACGGACGGGCAGATCGGTTGTGAATCCCAAACCGTCGGGCTGACCGATTATAACGGTCAGCGGTTGCGCACTGCCCTACCCGATCTGACAGATGCCAGTGATCTGATCCGTGGCTTGCGCCGTGTCAAATCCCCCGCCGAAATCACCATGCACCGCCGTGCCGCCGCCCTGTCGGATGACGCACTGGACGCTGCATTGCAAACCAGCCATGCAGGCGCGTTCGAGGGCGACATTCTGGCCGCGATGCAGGGGGCTGTGTTCAAGGGCGGTGGCGATTACGCGGGCAATGAATTTATCCTTGGATCAGGGGCCGGTGCCCTGTTGTGCCGGTATTATTCCGGCCGTCGGCATCTGGATGCGAGCGACCAGTTGACGCTGGAATGGTCCGGTGCTTATGCGCGCTATCACGCCGCCATGATGCGCACCATTGTTGTTGGCAAAGCCAATGCCGCCCAGCACAAGATGTTTGCCGCCGCAGCCGAGGCGATTGCGGCTTGTGAGGATGCAATCCGCCCCGGAGCGCCAATGGGCGATGTGTTTGACGCCCATGCGCGGGTGTTTGATGCGCACGGGTTGAACCACGCCCGCCTACAGGCCTGCGGCTACGGCATGGGCGCGGTTTACAACCCGATCTGGGTGGATTTTCCGATGTTTTACGAAGGTAACCCGCTGGAAATGCGTGCAGGTCAGGTGTTTTTCCTGCATATGATCCTGATGGACAGCGATGCGGGGCTGGCGATGACGCTGGGGCATTCGGTTTTGGTGACAGACAATGGCGTTGAGCGGCTATCGCGCCACGGATTGGAGATGCTGGAATGTTAAACGGAATAAAGCACCTTTGGCACAATCAGAAACTTCTGCTGCTGGCCTTCACTCTGGCTGCAGTGATGACGGTAATGTTCGCTGTCCGCATGGTGGTCTTCAGCCTGTTCTGGGGCAACCCCGATCACCAGAACCAGCCGCTTGAGGGGTGGATGACGCCGCGCTATGTCGCCTATTCCTATGGGCTGGAAGCCGACGAATTCAAGCAGATTCTGGGCATTGATCCAACCGCCGTTTCCCGCACTCATTTGCGCGACATACTGAAAGAACAAGACCTTACACTGGAACAGCTGCAAGCCCATCTTGATGCGCTGGTGGCCGCGCGGACGTCCGAATGACCGATCTGCTGCTCTCGCTTGTCATTGACTTTGGTCCGGCGCTGCTGTTTTCCGTGACGTTCCTAAGCTGTCTTGCCATCCCGATGCCCTCCTCGCTGATGATGCTCGCGGGTGGCGGGTTCATCGCCAGTGGCGACCTTAACCTGATCACTGCCGCTGGGGCCGCCTATCTGGGGGCGGTGCTGGGGGATCAAACCGGATTTCTGATTGGGCGGCAAGCGGGCCATCTGATCGAGGCGAAAATGGCCGCCGCCCCCAAACGCGCCGCCCTGCACCAAAAGGCAACAGACCTGACCAACCGCTACGGCGGCCCCGGCGTGTTTTTGTCGCGCTGGCTGTTCAGCCCGCTTGGGCCCTATGTCAATTTTGTCGGCGGGGCTGCGGGTCTGAACTGGGCACGGTTCACCGCATGGGGGGCGATGGGCGAGGCGGTTTGGGTCGTCGTCTATGTTGGGCTTGGCTATACTTTCGCCGACCGGATCGTTGAGCTGGCCGATATTCTGGGCAATGCCAGCGGGTTTATGGCCGCAGGTGTTATCACCATCGGGCTGGGATACTGGCTGTGGAATGCCGCAAAACAGGCAAAATCTGCCAAACCGGATTAGGAATTTGTGACCATGTCAAACGCACCCGTCTACCACATTGATCCCGCCGCATTCTTTGCTGCCCCCTACCCAACCCTTGCAGATATGCGACGCGTCGCCCCCGTTGCCTATGTGCCGGAACTGGGCGCAACCCTGTTCACCAAACGCGACGATATATTCGCGCAGGAAAAGCGCATTGATGTGTTTTCATCGGCGCAACCGGACGGGTTGATGACGATCCTGATGGGCGAAAACGTGATGCGCAGGGATGGCGAGGCGCATATGGAGGGACGCCGCGCCATATTCCCCGCCATGTCACCGCGCACGGTGCGCGACCACTGGATGGCGATGTTTATTACCGCCACCGACCGCATCCTTGCCGATCTAGCCCCGCGCGGCGCTTGCGATCTGGTGCGCGATTTTTCAATGCCGGTCGCCGCCGAAGCGCTCAAGGTGATCACCGGCCTGACCAATATGGAAGCGGCCGAAATGGACCGCGTGTCGCAAGGGATGATTGACGGCATATCCAACTATGCGGGCGTTAAAGCGGTCGAAAAAAACTGCAACGCCTGCACCGCGCTGATTGACCAGCACATCGACGCGATGTTGCCTGTGGTGCAGGCCACGCCGGACACCTCGTTGTTGTCCGTGCAATTGCAAGCGGGCCTGTCGCTGGCAGACACCCGCGCCAATATCAAACTGGCGATTTCGGGTGGGCAGAATGAACCGCGCGACGCCATTGCCGGCACCGCTTGGGCGCTGCTGACGCACCCTGACCAGTTGGAGATGATTAACGCGGGCAATGCCACATGGCTGCAAGCGTTCGAGGAATACGCCCGCTGGGTTTCCCCCATAGGCATGTCGCCACGGCGCATCGCCAAACCCGACACTACCTGCGGCGTCACGTTTGAGGTGGACGATCGGGTGTTCTTTATGTTCGGGGCGGCCAATCGGGACGAGGATCATTTCACCAATCCAGACGCCTATGATCTGATGCGCAGCACCCGCGCCGCCCTGTCCTTTGGCGCGGGCCCGCATTTTTGCGCCGGTGCCGCCGCATCGCGTGCGCTGATCGCCGATGTGGCCCTGCCCAAACTGTTTGCCGCCTTGCCCGATTTGCACCTGACCGGTGACACCCCATTCGAGGGCTGGGCCTTTCGTGGACCAACTGCGATGCCAGTGGCCTGGACAAGCTAGGCATTGCACCCTGCAATATTCAGCCCCATATATAAATCATGCTTAGGTTCACCCCCATCCTGTTGGCCGTTTTATACGGCTATGTTATGTATCGCTTCTCGGCGCATCGCACCGCGCGCGAGTTGGACACAAAATCAACCGAGCTGGCCGATGCCGATCTAAAGGCGTTATGCGACCAGATGGCGGCCGCGTTGGAACTGCCACGTATCAAGGTGCATATTTACGAGATTGAGCCAGTGAACGGCCTTGCGGCCCCCGACGGGCGCATTTTCATCACCCGCGGGTTTTACGATAAATACCGCGCGGGAGAGGTGACAGGCGAAGAAATGGCCAGCGTCATTGCGCATGAGTTGGGCCATGTGGCCCTAGGCCATTCGCGCCGCCGGATGATCGATTTTTCCGGCCAGAACGCGCTGCGCACCGCTATGGCGATGGTGTTTTCCCGCTTTATCCCGGGGCTTGGCACCTATCTTGCCAATTTCCTGACCACCCTATTGGCGGCCCGTCTGTCACGATCCGATGAATACGAGGCTGACGCCTACGCCTCGGCCTTGTTGACCAAATCGGGCATTGGCACGGCGGCGCAGAAATCATTGTTTGTGAAACTAAACGCCCTGACCAAATCACGTGGCGGGGCGGCCCCTGCGTGGTTATTGAGCCACCCGAAAACCGCCGAGCGGATCAAGGCGATCGAGGAAATGGAAAAACGCTGGGCGCGCGTAACCTAGGCCGGGCAGCAAACCACCCCGCCAGCTATCCTACCTGTCTTCGGGGTAAACTTGGGTTTCAGTTAACTTGTAACTCCACTCAAGCCCCGCATTTTTCCAGCCATTGACCACACGCTGCCCTTTCAATGCCCCCTCGGCGGCCATGTCGCCCTCAAACCCGTCCACCAGCGAATAAACCTTGGTGTACCCGTAACTGTTCAACACATTCGTCGCCTGCGCGCTGCGGCTACCGGACCGGCAGATCAAAATCACGACACTGTCGAACTGAATGTCATTTTCTGCTGCATAGGCATCAAAAACATCGGCAAAATCGGGGTTCTCCACCAAACTCTAAGTGCCTTTGTCAGGGTTGAATTCGGCAAATCCCGGCATGATTTTGAACGGAATATTCACGTTGGCCCGTTTCGGGATGCCGACAAAAGCCACCTCGACACGGCTACGAACATCGACCAGCACAACATCAGGGTTTTTCAGCATGTCAGCGGCCTCGATTGCCGTCACATACAGGCCAATTTCGGTTTGTTTCTTTGCCGCCAGTTCGCTGGCGTGGGTTATAAACGGCAGAGAGGACAGCGCCATCGCGGCCGCAAATACAGACAGTTTTTTCATAATAAGCATATCAATTCTCCTGTTCTAAATAAATATTTATGGGCCCGGGCCATACGCTGGCACGGGTCAGATCGTTTATTGCCGCAAACGCGCATATTCCGGTTTTGGTATTGATGTGTTTCAGCGTAATTGCTGAGTCTTGTATTGTAATGACGTAAGGGTAACTTATGTCGGGTCGGCCGGAACAGTCAGCATATCCATACCTATTCACAGACCGGATTATGTCGCGGCCAGCGCCTTGCCCAAACGCGGCAATCGTGCTTTTTTCATCAGTTTGCGCATATCCTGCGTCTGGCCTGACAGGTGCTCGGCCACCTGCCGCACGTTTTCGGCAACCTCGCCCACCACGTCTGGCTGCTCCCCGAACATCTCGCGCAGCATCCCGTCGGGGTCACGCCGCACCACGCCATTGGCGCTGACCACACGGGTCGGAAAATCCTTCAGATTCATGGTCAGCAACACATCCGCCTTGCCAGCAATAGCCGCCGCCAGAACATGGGTGTCGTTGGGGTCCGGCAGGTGCAGGCTGGCCTCAAGATCGGGGGAATAGACAACCTCGGCATCCGGCCAACGCGCGCGCAGCAGCGCGATTTCGCCCCGCGCCACATCACCTTGCCCCGCACCCAATCGCGCCGCAGCCCTTGCCCATTCTTCCAGAATGCGTGCAGACCAAAGCGGTGTGAATAGCCCTTGCGCCGCCACCCCGATCAGCACTTCGCGCATCACTGTCGGGTATAGAACGCAGGCATCAATCAGAACGCGCATCACTGCATATCCCGTCAATCTAGCCGGAAAAACAGCGCCTTGAGGTATCCGCTCTGTGCCAGTTGTGGCAGCAACGGATGATCCGCTCCTGCCGATCCCGCATGGATTTGCACTGGTCGACGCCCCCCCCGCCCGATGCCCCGTGCCGATGAATTGCGAAACCGCGTCAAATCAACAGCGTGCGAGCAGGAACAGACCACCAGATAGCCATCCTCGGCCACCAAAGGGGCGGCAAGGCGGGCGACACGCTCGTATGCCCGCAGGCCTGCCTCGAGCGCTTTTTTGTTTGGAGCAAAGGCGGGTGGATCACAGATTACAACGTCGAATTTGGCACCCTCCTTGGCCAAATCCTCAAGCACAGCAAACGCGTCGCCTTTGCGTGTGGTGAATTGATCGGATTTGCCCATCGCCGCCGCTCCGGCCTCGGCCAGTTCCAGCGCAGGGGCCGAACTGTCAACCGCCAGTGCGGATTGCGCCCCGCCAGCCAGTGCCGCAAGTGAAAAGCCGCCAACATGGGAAAACACATCCAGCACGCTGGCACCCTTGCACAGCTTTTGCGCAAAAGCATGGTTCGGCCGTTGATCAAAAAACAATCCGGTTTTTTGACCGCCCATCAGATCAGCCATATAGGTTGCCCCGTTCATCGGCACATGGATTGGGCCGTCAAGTTTGCCGCGCAACAGTAGGGTTTCCTCGTTCAATCCCTCCAGCACGCGCGAACGTCCCGCTGCATTTTTGACGATGGTCGTCACGCCTGTGACGTTCGCCAGCGCATCCGCCAGCATGTCCAGATGCACATCGGCCCACGCCGCATTGGGCTGGATCACGGCGGCATCGCCAAAACGGTCAATCACCACACCGGGCAGGCCATCGGATTCGGCATGCACCAACCGGTAGAACGGCGCGTCGAACATGCGTTCACGGTGCTTCAGCGCCCGCGACAGGCGCGCCTCGAACCATGCAAGGTCAACCACCGCCTCCGGATCACGGTCCAGCATCCGGCAAGCGATTTTCGAGTCCATGTTGATCGCAACAAGCCCAAGCGCACGGCGTTCGCTGTCTTCCAGCCGCGCCAATGTGCCTGGTTTCAAGGCCTTGGTCCGTCGGTCAGTGACGATTTCATCAATGAACACCCAGGGGAAACCGTGGCGGATTGCCCGCACCTCGGCTTTGGGTTTCATACGAACAACGGGCGTTGTTTGGGGGGCGGATGCGGATAAGGGGGGCTGTGTCATGCCCCCCTCCTATAAAACTATTCGTCTGGGCGAAAGTGCCTATAGCGCTTTGCATTTAATATGAGGTAAAAAGTATCGGAATTCGCCCACTCTTGGGATGAATTCCGATACAAGTAAGATGCAAATTGCTTTAGATTGCGTTTGGCCGAATGACTGTCAATTCAGCCACCGCATCATTGGCGCTGCGATTCAGTTCATTCTGAATTGCAAGGATTTCCTGCTTGATCACTTTGGCCAGATGGGCCGTGATCCGCACTTTTTGTGTCAGCCCGCGATGTTCTGCCGCCACAGCACGCTTGCCGCCGTATGCTTTCAGGTCAGCCTTTATCAGGCGAGGGTCGACAATCAGCGCACCGGTTTTGGCGTCTCTCAGCGTCAGTATAAATTTGATCGAATGAACCCCACCAACGGTATAACGGGCACGTTCGGTCAGGGAATGAAAACGTTTAACCTCGATATCGACATAGATCGCTTGTGCGCCGTTCATATCTTTTACACCGCGCGTCATGCCCTCTTTGAAAATCGCGGCGACTTGACCGTGGCGATCACCGTAAAAATCCTCGCGCCAGACGATATCGGCCGACGGCAAATAGATGTTAGCCTCGGATACGCTCAAGCTGTCGGGCACCGATACGCGCACTTCACGGACGTTAAATGTCGTCGCGGCAATGATCGTCTCGATAGATTTTGTGCCAACAAATGGCGCGTTGACCGACTCGTTACGGCTTACCGAGTTGGTTTCAGCACAGGCCGACAAGCCCAATACCAATGTGGCAAGTAAGATGATTTTGATCGGTTTCATATTCAATCCTCCAAGGCCTTCGCCTTCGTTCAATCGTGGGTTTTCCCACATCTGCTCGGGATCAAACTGCCCTTAAATTGGGGCGGAATTATGATAAATTTTGAACAAAAAAGCGTCTTCTTGCGTCTAAACTCAAGAAACTGCCTGTTTCATCTGGGTAATCGCGCCTTGCGCCCGCCGCGACGTTTCGATTTCGTCGGGGGGGCCAGCCCTTCTTTTAGCACCGTTGTCATCGGGTGATCCGGCGCATCCTTGCCGTAATGCGCCAACAATTGCTTGATCTGCGCTTGCATATCTGCCGTTTGCGCAACCCCCAACGCCCAGTCCAAAAATATGGACCGGCATTCGGGGGCCGAAATCCCGTCAATGCGATAGCTTTCCCTGATTAACCCTTTCGGGTCCAAATTATTCAGTGTCATGTGCGCTTCCTTAGCGGTGATGTTAGCGCTGAATCGGCGTGGTTAAAACATCTTCCACGACCATATGGGCGGCTTGTGCGACGGTATCAAGCGTGGTCCTTAGCGCACTAACGTTTTCCTCGCCCATTTCGCGCAGCACAAAACTGCGCCCGCCCTCGCCAATTTCCTCCATATCAAGTGTGCCTTCAGTCAACAGCTTGGCGGCCCCGCGCAGACGCCAAAACGTATCATACGCCGTTTGCAGCGTTTCGCGCCCCGCCCCTGTTAACCACCTTGCCCGCACACCCGCCGCCAGTTGGGCGGCAACATCATGCGCCGCGTCCCCCGCCAGCAACGCCGCGGTTTGCGCCACCAGTTCGATGTCCTGCATCCGGCCTGCGCCCAGTTTGGCTTCCCACTCATCGACCGCCGGTTTTGCTTCGGCCAGACGCGCCCGCATATCGACCACATCAGGCAGCACCGACGCACCCTTGCCCTTGTCTATTATCAGCGCAGCACGGAACGCCTCAATCGCCTTGCCAAGTGCGGCATCCCCCGCCACTCCCCGCGCCCGTGTTAACGCCAGATGTTCCCATGTCCATGCCTCATCCTCTTGATATGACTGGAAAGATTGCAGCGATGTCGCCACCGGACCTTGCCGCCCAGATGGGCGCAAACGCATATCAACCTCGTATAGCCGCCCCTCGGACATTGGCGCTGCCAATGCCGTAACCAGCGCTTGGGTCAGCCGCGCATAATAGGGTCGCGCCAACAAGGGACGTCGCCCGTTTGACCCTTCAACCCCGTCCGCATCATATATCACGATCAGGTCCAGATCGGACGTGGCATTCAACTGCCCCGCCCCGAGCGACCCCATGCCCAGCACCACTGCGCCTTTGCCCGGTGCTGCTCCGTGTTTGCTGGCGAAATGCTCCATAATCGGGGACCACAATGCGGCCACACAGGCCTCGGCCAGATCGGAATATTGTTGACCCGCCTCTTGTGCGTCAATCAGGCCGCGCAGATGATGCACCCCGATCCTGAAATGCCATTCTTTTTTCCAGCGCCGCGCCATATCCAACTTACGCTCGTAATCATCGATCTGTGCCAGTTGCGTTGTTAATTCCTGTTGCAGCGCCGCTGTTTTGGGCCAATCGGCAAAGAACGCCCCGCCCAGAACTGCATCCAGCACTTGGGAATTGCGCGACAGATGGCGGGCCAAGGCGGGTGCGGTGGCGCAGATATCGATGATCAGGTCGATCAGCTGCGGGTTTGCCTCGAACAGGGAAAACAGTTGCACTCCTGCGGGCAGGCCGGACAAAAATCCGTCAAACTGCACCAATGCTTCGCTTGGGTGGCCCGCCTTTTGCAACCGCGCCATAATGTCGGGGCGCAGGCGTTCAAAAATTTCCACGGCCCGATCCGAGCGCATCGCGGGGTAGCTGGGCCAACGCGCGATGATTTCCTTGGCGTCGTCGGATAACGGTGCAGAGTCGTCCTGCTTTGTGGTGCTCGGGGCAAAGAAGCCTTCGGTCAATTCATGCACCTCGGTCAGCTCGTCCATCAGACGGGCACGCAGTTTGGCGGTGTCGGGTTGGCCCATGAACTGGGCCAGCCGGTCAAATTCTTCGGCCTGTTTTGGCAGGTCGTGCGTCTGGGCGTCATTGACCATTTGCAACCTGTGCTCGATCTCGCGGTGGCTGCGATAGTGCTGAACTAGCAGATTTACAACATTTTCTGGAACCCAGCCTTTTGCCGCCAAGGCCCGCAATGCAGGCACCGTTTCCCGTGATCGCAAGTCTGGATCGCGCCCGCCTGCGATAATCTGGCGGGTCTGGGTAAAGAATTCAATCTCGCGGATACCGCCGCGCCCCAGCTTCATATTGTGCCCCTCCAGCGTGATCGGCCCACCCAGCCCTTTGTGCTCGCGTATCCGCAAACGCATGTCGTGGGCGTCTTGAATGGCGGCAAAATCCAGATGCTTGCGCCAGATGAACGGGGCCAGCCGTTTCAGGTATGCCTCGCCCGCCGCAATGTCCCCCGCACAGGGCCGCGCTTTGATGTGGGCCGCGCGCTCCCACGTTCGACCCAGCCCCTCGTAATAGCGTTCGGCAGCGTCCATCGACAGGCAGACCGGCGTGGTAGATGGATCGGGGCGCAAACGCAGGTCGGTGCGAAACACGTAGCCCTCGCCAGTGATATCGGACAGCATCGCCGACATCTTGCGGGTCACACGGATGAAACTGGCGCGGGCATCCTGATAATCGTCTTCGCTAAAGCGGCTTTCGTCAAACAGGCAAATCAGGTCGATATCCGAGGAATAATTCAATTCCCCCGCCCCCATCTTGCCCATCGCCAGCACCACCATGCCGCCCGCAGTGGCCACGTCCTCCGGCCCCATCCCGGGCAGTTTGCCGCGCTTTATTTCCGCCCCCACAAGGGCCTTGATCGTCACATCCACCGCCAGATCGGCGAAATCGGTCAGGGTGCCGGTGACCTGTTCCAATGCCCAGATACCGCCCAGATCGGCCAAAGCGGCCAAAGCTGCTATGCGTGATTTTGCCTGCCGTAAAAGAGAGTTAAGTTGATCGAGCGACGTGGCTCTCAGCTCTGCAAACAACTGATCTACGGCTTCCTGCGGGCCATCAAACGCCCCAATCAGCCAGTCAGCCTGCCGCGTCATGATGGTGGACAAATACGGGCTGCACCCCGCTGCCCCTTCAATCACCCCGCGCAATTCTGGCGCGATATCAGGGAAATGCGCGGCAACTTCGGCACCACGCGTCGCATTATGGGGAATCGGGGCGCGGGTGATTTCGGTTGCAAAGCTCATAGTGTAAAGATGCGGGGGCTTGGGCCGAAGGGCAAGCAACATTTGCGCCTAAACGTCGGGGCGAGCCGCTGTGTCCTGACTAAAGATATTGCGCCATCCCTGCGTTGTCTTGCGCCAAACAGATGAAACATACATCGTTTCGGACTGATCACGGCCAACGCGCATGAAATCCGCTTTGTAAGCCAGCAACCAAACCCCCTCACCCAATTCCAGCAATCGGGCATCCGACAAGTTGTAATGCGCAACGGTCGGCCCCGAACTCAACTGCCCAACATGGACGCTCTTGTCCGAGAACCCTGTGTCATAGACCCCAAGAAACCCGTCCTCCAACATTTTATCATCCACAGATGCATCACCTGTGACCAGTGCCTGCCAGACGGTTTTCTCCAACTCTAGAAACGGGCCAATATCGTCGTGTTGCATCTGTTTTATACCGCTCATTCACTTGCGCTCTTCATAGATACATGAATACTCGTATTAGAAAACAAGGGAAACCCACATGAGCAAAAGCCTGAAACGGGTGATACGGGCGCTGGATGCAGCGGGGCTGGACATCAGACCAGTCGAAATGTCGGATGGGGCGCGCACAGCTCAGGCGGCGGCGGATGCTGTCGGCTGTGATCTTGACCAGATCGCCAAATCGATCATTTTTCGCGGCGATGTGAGCGGCGCGGCCATTCTGTTTATCACCGCAGGCGGCAATCAGGTTTGTCCACATAAGGCCAGCGCCGTTGCAGGCGAGCCGTTGGGCAAGTCAGATGCGGCATTGATCCGTAGCCAAACCGGCTTTGCCATTGGCGGCGTGTCCCCCGTCGGGCATCTATCACCGATCCGCGCGTTTATCGATCCGAAGCTATCGGGATTCGATCTGGTTTGGGCCGCTGCGGGCACTCCTCGTCATGTTTTTCCAATAAATCCGGCGGATTTACGACGCATTTCCAGCGCGCAACCTGCTGAATTCACAGTATAAAGCAAAGAAATGTAAATATCTTTTACATTTACTCTTGAAGATCACACCCTAAATGACAATCTTGATAATGTGAAAGGCATTCACATTGTAACGTAACCTTCAAAACGGAGAACCACATGAGCACCGTCGCCGCATGGCCGCATAACGCAGAAATCTGGCTGGATGAACGCGGGAAACCCGCATGGATCATTGCAATGGTCCTTGGATTTATCTTTTTCTGGCCTGTTGGCCTCGCCCTTCTCTTTTATATGATCTGGAGCAAACGCATGTTCGCTGGAAACTGTCGCAATAGCCGCCGTATGACCCGTCACCAATTCCGCCATACTAAACAATCATCCGGCAACACAGCGTTTGACGCCTATAAGGCCGACACGTTGCGCCGTCTGGAAGACGAACAAGGCAAGTTCGAGGAATTCCTGCAACGCCTGCGCGATTCCAAGGACAAATCAGAGTTCGATGACTTTATGGACGAGCGCGCCAAAAAGGCCACTAACAAGTCCGATGACATCGACGATACTGTCGAAGCATAAGCAAAAAGCGGCCCCTGCGGGGGCTGCTTTAACTTCGTTTTCCAAAAGGGCTTGGCGCATCGACCCTCCGTTGTTATCTTAAAGTTGAATAAAATCAACGGACCGAAATAAACCATATGCGCCACAGCCTCCCCATTGCCCCGCAGTTTTATGTGACTGCCCCCCAGCCCTGCCCCTATCTTGAGGGGCGGATGGAGCGCAAACTGTTCACGTCACTGCAAGGCGAATCCGCAGAAAAACTGAACAACGGCCTGTCAAAACAGGGCTTTCGCCGATCGCAAAATGTGCTATACCGCCCGTCCTGCGCTGAATGTTCATCCTGTTATTCCGCCCGCATCCGGGTCGATGATTTCACCCTGTCCAAAAGCCAACGCCGTGTGCTGAAACGCAATGACTGGCTGAAACGAAATGCCATGTCGCCCTGGGCCACCGAGGACCAGTTCAGCCTGTTTCGTCGTTATCTTGAGCATCGTCACGCCGACGGGGGCATGGCCGACATGGATATTTTTGAATTCGCCGCGATGGTCGAGGAAACTCCGATCAAAAGCCGCGTCATTGAATACACCTATGACCCCGCCCCTGACGAACAGAAGCGCAATCTGGCGGCGGTGTGTCTGACAGATGTGTTCGATGACGGGTTAAGCATGGTTTATTCATTTTTCGAGCCGGAACTGACCAAAAATTCTCTGGGCACCTATATCATTCTGGACCACATCGAAATCGCCCGCGCGGCTGACCTGCCCTATGTTTACCTAGGGTATTGGGTGCCCGACAGCCCAAAGATGGCCTATAAGGCCGGCTTTAGAGCGCTGGAAATCTATCACGCCGGTGAATGGGTGCCGCTGGATGATCCTGACAATTTTGCAGCCGACACGCATCCGCTGGCGATTGATCCGATTGCCGAACAAGTGGCGCAGATTTCGCTGCCAGATATCCTGCCCACCAAACAAGACTAAGCCCGCCAGAGGTCCGGGCTTGTCTCTTTGGCCAGTTGTTAACCCGCGAACAGATTCGGCAGGATTGTCACCACGGACGGGAAATACCAAAGCAACGCCAGCCCGACCACCTGTATCAGCACAAACGGTATAATGCCGCGATAGATATGGCCCGTGGTCACGCTGGGCGGGGCAACCCCGCGCAGATAGAACAGCGCAAAACCAAAGGGCGGTGTCAAAAACGAGGTTTGCAGGTTCACCGCGATCATGATGGTTACCCATTTCGGATCAAACGTGCCGCCATAAATCACAGGGCCAACGATGGGGATCACGATGTAGATGATCTCAAGGAAATCGAGAACGAACCCGAGGAAGAACAATACGACCATCACGATCAGGAATACCTTCATTTCATTGTCAAAGCTGGTCAGGAAGCTCTGGATATAGGCTTCGCCACCGAACGAGATGATCACAAGGTTCAACAGTTGCGAGCCGATCAGGATGGTGAACACCATGCTGGTCACTTTGGCGGTTTCACGCACGATCGGCGTTAGAACCGCACCGCGAAACAGCACCACACAACCATATAGCAGGCCGAACATGGCAAACAGATAAGCGCCCTTGGCAAAGATAAAGGCGATGATATCTTCCAATGGCACCGTATCGCGGTTCATCCGCAGATCAAAGTTAACCCCGATCAGGATCATGATGACAATCGCAAATGTCGCCATCAAAATGGTTTTTCCTGTGCCGCCTTCATCCTTCAGTTTGCGATAGGCGGCCAACAATATTGCTCCGCCTGCCCCAAGCGCTGCTGCCGGTGTCGGGTTGGTGATCCCGCCAAGGATCGAGCCAAGCACCGCGATGATCAGCACCAGTGGCGGAAACACGACAGCGATCAGCTCATTTCGCGCCAGCAATTTTGCGGCAAAGATGACGCCGTAGAGCGTTATCAAACCCGGGATCAGCATGTAAATCACTGTCCAGCCGGGTGTCGTATCAGGCATGACCAGCACGATATCCGCGATGAACGCCAACACAACCCCCGCTAACCCGATCAGGATTGGACGTGCATTAGCCGATGGCGCAATACCACGGGCAAATGTCAGGATAAGCGCCATAAAGATAAAGAACACCGCAATGCCCGAACCGATTGGAGAGGCGGCCGCAATCTTTGCAACCCGTGCCTCGGCCCGCTCGTCGTCGTTCAGTTTGCGGCTTTCTTGCGCGCCGCCGTCAGCATCAATTGTGGCCTGTTGGGCAACGGCAATGTCCCATTTTTCCTGTCCGTGCAGCTCGATGATCGAGGCTTGGCATTGCTCGGACACATTGGTGCGCAGTGACGATGCCACGCCAATGTCGGTATAGCTGTCAATCACTGTGCTTTGCGTGCCAACCACGCCCAGACTGCCCAGAAACATCATCCCGCCGATCAGAACCACTGGTGCGCCTAGGAACCAAGTGAGTGCACCGCCTTTGGTGATCTTGTCGCCAGTTGTTTCTATCGCAGGCACCGGTGGTGCCTTGTGTGGTTTCACCATCGCATAACCAAAAGCGTATAGCGCATAGAGGAGCGCAAGCATTATCCCGGGCAGAATAGCGGCCTGAAACAGGGTGCCAACGGATACCACTGCCGCCTCGCCCAGATAGGTCAGCGCGTCAGAACAGCCCGCCAATTGGGCGCGTTGTTCTTGGGCGGCCGAATACAGATCGCCCGCCAAGGTGCCCAGCAGAACGATCACGATTGATGGCGGAATGATCTGCCCCAATGTGCCCGATGCGGCGATCACGCCTGTGGCCAGTTCTGGTGAATAGTTGTGTTTCAACATGGTCGGTAGCGACAACAAGCCCATCGTCACCACGGTGGCACCTACGATCCCTGTAGAGGCGGCCAAAAACGCGCCCACAACCACCACAGAGACCGCCAGACCACCAGGCAGCGGGCCAAACACCCGCGCCATTGTCGTTAGCAAATCATTGGCGATTTTGGAGCGTTCCAGCGTGATCCCCATCAGCACGAACATCAGAACCGCCAGCAGGGTCTCGATAGACGCGCCCGCAAACACCCGTTCATTCATCCGGTTGATAATGAAACTGATGTTGGTATTCATCGCGTGTTCCCAACCACGCGGGAATACGGATTCGGCAATGCGTGGCAAATCGGGATTTCGGAATATCGATATTTTGTCAGGGTTCATCCCCGTAGCAACCAGAGCATCAAAGGCCTCGGACGAGGTGTCAATCGCGTTGTGCACCAGCAACCCTGCCCCGTCCAGTCCGGCAATAATCGCAAACGATATTACGGCAGCGCCGCCAATGGCAAATGCCACCGGAAACCCTGACAGTATCCCACCAAACAGGGACAGAAAGATGATAATCAGGCCAACTTCTACGCCATCAAGTCCGAAAAACATAAGTATCTATCCTAGATTAGTGAGTGCCCTCATAGGCTTCTTCGCCAGCCCCGAGACTGTCTTTGTTCAGGTATTTGCCTTCAGATTCCGGCCCTTCCTTGCGCTCTAGATACGAGCGGTAGAAGAATGCGATGCCCTGAAAGAACACAAGGCCCGCATAAATCAGCATCAGAATTTTGAACAGGAAATAGCCATCAAACCCGTTGGGCGAAAAGCTGACTGTTTCTACATTCCAGCGAAAACCTTTGGCTTGCATCAGCATTTGATCGAGGCTTTTGGAGGCCGAAGGTTTGGGCACCATCAGGTGACGCCACAAATAGAACCAGCCATACATCCAGACCAACACGGCCACCGGCATCATGAAAAATAGAGATCCGAATATATCAATAGCGCGTTTGGTGCGGAAACTGACCTTGGAATAGACCAGATCGACACGCACATGGCTGCCCTGAACAAACGTATAGGTCACACACATAGCAACGACGATTGCGTTGTATAGCTTCAGCTCTTCTGCCCACCAGCTGACATCTCTGCTAAACGGAGCACCCAAAGCCAGCGTAATGTCAGCCGCAGTAAAGATACGCTGCATAAATACGATAATGATCTGTTGCAGCACCATCAGCAGGCCGGCCCAAGCCGCGAACCGCCCGATGCCGTTTGCCATGCCTTCAAGGCCGCGAACACACGCCCACATGACGCTGTTTCGCCAAAACCCGATAATGGTGACAACCAAAAATGTTGTGAAAATAACAAAGAAGAATTCTTTCGAACCACCGTAATAAATAAACCGCATGATGGCCTGTTTATCGGACCAGTCCAGCCACAGCCCCGGATGCGTTACCGCATAGCCAAAGTTGTAAAATGACATGGCAATGTTCTGAAAGAACCAGACAATTGTGTATAGCATCCCGCCCCCGTTTGTTGTCTTTAGTGCGCCACGTCTGCCATTCAGCAGGCAGATCGTAACAGGCGGGCCCTTCCAATTGCAGCAAGGCCCGCCCGAAATTTATTCAGCGCATAACGCCTAGCTCATGATCCGGTCACGTTGGGCGCGGTATGCACCCTCGGATTTCGTGATCCAGCCCGAAGATTCCTTCATCGACTTTTCAACACTTGTACGGATTTTAGCAAACATTTCGTCGTCCATGTAGCTGTCCAGCGTTTCTTTGGCAGCGGCCCCAAATGCATCCCAGACATCATCGCCAAACTCCAGAACCTTAACACCACCGGCTTGCAAACGCTTCAGCGCTGCACCGTTGTTGTTCATGAACTGCGCTAGGCTCCACTGGTGTGTTTCACCTGCGGCAACTTCGATGATTTTCTGGTGTGCAGGTGACAGACCTTCAAACACTTCGCGGTTGGTCGCAAGTGTCAGGGCTGCACCCGGCTCGTGGAAACCGGCGGTATAGTAGAACTTTGTGATTTCCTGGAAACCGGCCTTTTCATCTGCCCAAGGGCCGATCCACTCGGTGCCATCAAGTGCACCAGACGCCAGCGCTTGATACACTTCGGAACCTGGAAGGTTCTGAACCGATGCACCCAGTTTACCCAGGGCTTCGCCGCCCATGCCGGGCATGCGGAATTTCAGACCGTTAAAGTCTGCAGCAGAGTTGATTTCTTTTCTGAACCAACCACCGGCTTGTGGGCCAGTGTTCCCTGCAAGGAATGATTTCAGGCCGAAAATCTGGCCCAATTCATCATGCAGTCCGGCGCCTTCACCTTGAAGATACCAGTTCATCAATTCCTGCGGCGTCATACCGAAAGGCGCTGCTGTGAAATACTGGTATCCGGCATTTTGACCGGTGAAATAGTAATCAGCGGCGTGATACATATCGGCCTGACCAGCGGTCACAGCGTCAAACACTTCAAACGCGCCAACCAGCTCGCCTGCGGCTTTGATTTCGATTTCAAGGCTGCCATCAGACATTGCATTGATTGCGTCAGCTGCATGCTGGGCCGCATCAAAAACACCGGCAAGGCCACGGCCCCACGATGTAACCATTGTTAGTTTAACATTGCCCGCGGCATATGCCGGTGCGGCCAGAGTTGTTGCAGCGGCGGCGGTGCCACCAAGTGCGGAAGTTCTCAAAAATGAGCGACGATCCATAGAGTTACTCCTCCCATAGAGTTTCGCCCGTCCATTATGGCGGGCTGATCGTTTCAGGTGGGGGGACCATAGCCATAGAATCGCGCACTGAAAACAGTAACTTTGCGAATATATGCGAAAATTACGTATTTTCACCTACACGCCAAAAATTGCCAGGCAGACAGGTTTCGGGCGTGCCCCGCGATTTTTGCCTATAATTCGCCCACTTCCGCAAGAAACGTAATAATAAACCCCAAACTGCGGTGTTCACGACACATTATTCGCTCACTTCACTGTTGACGCCCCTTTCGCGCACTTCTAAGGTCTCGATCACATCTAAAGGAGCTTTGGACATGAACGTCCTACTAGTGATTGTGGAATATTGGCGCATGGGTCTGTAAAGACTACCATATTGGTATCCCACGCGCCCCCGAAAATCGGGGGTTTTTTTATGACCAAGGCAAAAAGTAACGGAGTAAGAAAGATGACACGTCAAATGACCGGCGCAAAGATGATCCTGCAATCCCTGAAAGATCAGGGTGTGGATACCATATTTGGATACCCGGGCGGCGCCGTCCTACCGATTTACGACGAAATCTTTCAGCAAAATGATATTCGCCACATTCTGGTGCGCCACGAGCAGGCCGCCCTGCACGCCGCCGAAGGTTACGCGCGCTCCACCGGCAAACCCGGTGTGGTGCTGGTCACCTCCGGCCCCGGGGCCACCAACGCGGTAACCGGTCTTACGGATGCGTTGATGGACAGCATCCCGCTGGTGGTTCTGACCGGCCAAGTGCCGACCTTTATGATCGGCAATGACGCCTTTCAAGAGGCCGACACCGTTGGCATCACGCGGCCCTGCACCAAACACAACTGGTTGGTCAAAGACACCGACAAACTGTCCGAGGTGATCCATCAGGCGTTCCATGTGGCCACGACAGGGCGCCCCGGCCCCGTGTTGGTTGATATCCCGAAGGACGTGCAATTCGCCCAAGGCACCTATACGCCGCCCAAAAAGACCGACAACAGCCGTTATGCGCCACAAATCAAAGGCGATATCACGGCCATCACGGAACTGGTCGAACTGATGGAGAAGGCCGAGCGCCCGATCCTCTATACCGGTGGCGGCGTGATCAATTCAGGCCCCGCTGCCAGCCAGCTGTTGTGCGAGCTGGCAAATGCGTCTGGTATCCCCGTGACCTCGACCCTGATGGGTCTGGGCGCATATCCGGCATCGGGCAAAGGTTGGCTGGGCATGTTGGGCATGCACGGGCTGTACGAGGCCAATCTAGCGATGCATGACTGCGATCTGATGATCAACATCGGCGCGCGGTTTGATGACCGGATTACCGGACGGGTCGAGGATTTCAGCCCAGATTCAAAGAAAGCGCATATTGATATCGACCCCTCCTCGATCAACAAGGTGATCCAGGTCGACATCCCGATCATCGGCGATATTGGCCATGTTCTGGAGGATATGCTGAAAATCTGGAAATCCCGTGGCCGCAAGATCAACAAGCCCGCCCTGAAAAAATGGTGGGCGCAGATTGACGACTGGCGCGTGGCGGACTGTCTGGCCTACGAGCAGGTCGGCAAGATTATCAAGCCCCAGTACGCACTGGAACGGCTGGAATCGCTGACCAAAGGCATGGACCGCTACATCACCACCGAAGTGGGCCAGCACCAGATGTGGGCGGCGCAGTTCCTGCAGTTTGATCAGCCGAACCGTTTGATGACATCCGGCGGTCTGGGCACAATGGGGTACGGGCACCCCGCGTCTTTGGGGGTGCAACTGGCCCATCCCGAAGCACTGGTGATCAACATTTCCGGCGAAGGCTCATGGTTGATGAACATGCAGGAAATGGGTACGGCGGTGCAGTACCGTTTGCCCGCCAAACAGTTCATTCTGAACAATGAACGTCTGGGTATGGTGCGCCAATGGCAGGAATTGCTGCATGGCGAACGGTATTCGGCGACATGGCAAGAGGCCCTGCCCGATTTCGTCAAACTGGCCGAGGCGTTCGGCGCTAAAGGTATCCGCGTCAGTGATCCCTCCGATCTGGATGACGCGATCATGGAGATGCTCAATCACGACGGGCCGGTCATTTTCGACTGCCTCGTGGAAAAACACGAAAACTGTTTCCCGATGATCCCGTCGGGGGCACCGCATAATGAAATGCTGATGGGCAATGCCGACACCCATGGGGTGATTGGCAACACCGGCGCGGTTTTGGTTTAAGAAAGGTCGATAAATGTCTGCACTAAATATCAAAAAAGGATCATCATCCAAATCGGCTTACGATCTGAAAAACCCGAATGCCGATGTGATCGAAAGCCACACCCTGACAGTGGTGGTCGACAACGAGTCCGGTGTTCTGGCCCGTGTCATTGGTCTGTTCGCGGGGCGCGGTTATAATATCGAGAGCCTGACAGTGGCCGAGATCAACGAGGAATACCATACCTCGCGCATCACCATCGTCACCACAGGCACGCCGCAAGTGATTGAACAGATCAAGGCACAGTTGGGCCGGATTGTGCCTGTGCATTCTGTCCACGACCTGACAGTAGAAGGCCCCTATCTGGAACGCGAGCTGGCCCTGTTCAAGGTATCAGGCACGGGTGACAAACGGGTCGAGGCCCTGCGGCTCGCCGATATCTTCCGCGCCAATGTGGTGGACAGCACGCTGGAAAGCTTTGTGTTTGAAATGACCGGCACGTCCGAGAAGATCGACGCGTTTGCCGATCTGATGCGCCCGCTGGGTCTGGTTGAAACGGCCCGCACCGGTGTGGCGGCTATTTCACGCGGTATAACATCATAAACTGGTAAAAGAGGCCCCGTTGAAGGCACTGGGGTCGGGGCCTCTTTCACACTCCCGAGGCATCTGCATACCTCGGGAATGGATCACATGTGCCCACCGTGAATGATGGTTATCAGGGTACGAAATAACAGTGGGCACATGTGAAATGCTTTAGCCGTTGGTTGGCAGCAGCCCTGCGTCCGTCGCCACTTTCAATTCATCGGCATCCACAGCGCCGTCCGAATTGGTATCAATGGCGGTGAAGTTTTCCTCGGTCATGTCCGGATAGGCCGCCAGCAGCTCGTTATATGACAGCAGCCCGTCGCCATCCGTATCCATTTCGCTCTGGGCACTGAGGGCAGTTGCGGAAAGGGCGATTACAGTCACGGTTTGAATTACGATCTTTTTCATTGTCATAGTCTCCTTGGGGATTACCCCGGTTGCGTCCGAAGGTGCATTTTTGCGCCTTCACCAACCAAGAGGCCACGCAGCGCGGTTTATTCCCGCAATTTTCCACAACATGCAAAACCCCGCCAAACGCGCAAACCCCTGCCGACGCTAAACCGCATTCCTTGCGGGAACCTGCCCAAAAAGCCCCCCGATGCAGAACCGGCGACAATCCCCCAGCTTGTCCCTGCCCCGTTGCACCGCCAAGTTGTAGGTAGATCAAAACAGGAGGCCACCATCACCAATCCCCCCCATGAGCTGACCACACTGATGCCCGCCCTACAGCGCCTTGCCCGTATCCTTGCCCCGACCCCCGATCTGGCCGAGGACATGGCACAAGACGCCCTGCTGCGGGTCTGGGCCCGCTTAAAAAAGGGCGGCGAGATTGACGATCTGCGCCCTTACCTGATGACAACGCTGCGCAACGCCAGCACCCGCCCGCCTGTGCAAGATCAGGAACTTACCGACCAGAACACCCCCAGCCATCCGGCCGAAATATGGGACAGGTTTGCCTGCGCCGATGTTAACTGTGCCATTTCGCGCCTGCCTGATGAGCAGGCCGATTTATTGCGCCCGCTTGTGATGGACGGCAGCAGCTACGCCGAGCTTGCCAAAGCGTTCGGGTTGCCGATCGGCACCGTGATGTCGCGTATTTCCCGCGCCCGCGCCCAGTTGCGAACGGATCTGGAGCTGCCCAAAGCCCATGCGGTCGAGGCATTGCTGGAAGAACGCGCGTTATGAGGGGCGCCTTTCGCGCGAATGCCCGCTTGATCCACCACTAAACCGCCAAAAGAAAAACGGGGAGCCCGAAGGCTCCCCAGTTTCGCTGATCAGGCTCGTCGTTGTACCGCCCGGTTTATTTGCCTGCGGCCTGATCCGCGTCGGGGGCGAGCGCACCCGCCCCGGAACTCGCTGCCCCCATGCGCATACATGGGGACAAGCGCCTCTTAGCTACACCCGCTGGTTCCCCCGCAAGTGTTGCATTTCATACAGGTGCCATTGCGCACCAATGTGTAGTTTCCACAGTCACCACAAGGATCACCCTCGTAGCCCTGCATTTTTGCTTTGACGATTGGGTCCATCCCGCCGCTGGCGGTCATCGAAACCGCGCCTGCCGCATTGTTCGCTGCCGCTTCTGGCACCAGTGTTTGCAATACCGCCATTGGATCGGTCCCGCCCTCAAGCGCCACCGCGCCCGCTTGCATGCCGCCGCCACCTTGCAGCACCACCAATTGTTGCGGAACCCGCTTGCGCAAATACCCGGTTGAGGAGATTTGTTTCAACACTTCCAATGACTTGCTGGCAGCACTTTCACTAACTTCAGTGATGTTGGCAACACCTTCCTGATCCCCCCGCCCGATGTCATCGAACGACGCACCTTCGGGTTTTACATGGGCCAAATCAGTGCGGTCCAGATAGGACACGGCCAATTCACGGAAGATATAATCAAGGATCGAGGTGGCGTTCTTGATGCTGTCGTTGCCCTGCACCATGCCCGCAGGCTCGAATTTGGTGAAGGTAAAGGCGTCAACGAATTCCTCGAGCGGCACGCCGTATTGCAGACCGACGGAAATGGCGATGGCAAAGTTGTTCATCATCGCGCGGAACCCTGCGCCTTCCTTGTGCATGTCGATGAAAATTTCGCCCAACTCACAGTCTTCATATTCACCGGTGCGCAAATATACTTTGTGC
>NZ_JBSMEZ010000149.1:0-18105 GCF_056498605.1 Profundibacter sp. | reverse complement strand
CGAGGTTTTCAACCTCGTCTCCCCCCTTTCCACCGAGGTCGTCCCACTGGCTAAAGCCGCTGGCCGCACCCTCGCCAAATCCGCCACAGCGATGCGCGATCAGCCGCCGTTTGCCTCCTCGGCGATGGATGGTTACGCCGTGATGGGTGTCGAGGTCGAGGATGATGTTATGTTCAAGGTCATCGGTGAATCCGCCGCTGGCCACCGCTTCGAGGGCGAGGTCAAAGCCGGACAAGCGGTGCGGATTTTCACCGGTGCGCCGGTGCCCGAAGGCACCACCCGCGTCGTCATTCAAGAGGACGTGACGCGCAAGGGCGATCTGATTACGCTTGGCCGCGAGCTGGACCAGTCCACCTATATCCGCCCCGCTGGCGGCGACTTCAAAACCGGCGATACGCTGGATGCGCCACGCGTGCTGACCGCATCCGACATCGCGCTTTTGGCCTCGATGAACATCGCCGAAGTCACGGTTACGCGTCGCCCCATAGTGGCCTTGATGGCAACGGGGGATGAACTGGTGATGCCCGGCGAAAACCCAGGGCCGGACCAGATCATTGCCTCCAATAATTTTGGTCTGGCGGCCTTGATCAACCAACACGGCGGTGAGGCGCGGATGCTGCCGATTGCGCGGGATAATCGCGCCTCATTAGAGGCGGCATTTGCCCTATGCGAAGGCGCTGATCTGATCGTCACCATTGGCGGCGCGTCTGTCGGCGACCATGATCTGGTCGGCCAAGTCGCCGCTGATCTGGGGCTGGACCGCGCGTTCTATAAAATCTCCATGCGCCCCGGCAAGCCATTGATGGCGGGTAAAATCAACGGGGTGCCGATGATTGGTCTGCCGGGTAATCCTGTGTCTTCAATGGTTTGCGGGCATATCTTCCTGTTACCTGCGCTGCGGGTGATGCTGGGGTTTGACCCTAAACCCCGAACCCGCTACAGCGCCACCCAGACAGAAGCGATGCCCACCAACGGCCCTCGCGAACACTATATGCGGGCGCGTGTCGAGGGCGGCCAAATCACCCCGTTCCCCCGCCAAGACAGCGCCTTGCTAACGGTTTTGGCCGATGCCAACGCCCTGCTGGTCCGGCCCGTGGATGCGCCGGAAATCGGCAAGGGTGAGCGGGTCGAGTATATCTCGCTCGTCTAGATTGATTATTAACCGATGTTGCAACATAGTGGGGCAACGGGCAGCAAACCGAACAAAGGCAGCACTATGGGCAATCATCTGCATTACGGCGACAATCTGGAAGTGTAGCGCAGCAGCATTGCCGATGAATCGGTTGATTTGATCTATCTGGACCCGCCGTTCAATTCCAATGCGTCCCATAACATGCTGTTCAAAGGCCCCTCCGGCAACGAAAGCGCCGCGCAGATCAAGGCCTTTGACGACACTTGGGAATGGGGCGATGAGGCCGAAGCCGCCTATGGTAAAGTGTTGCGGGGGGGGCAACACTGACGTTGCAGAAATGCTACGTGCGATGCGGGCGTTTCTGGGTGAAAACGACATGCTGGCCTATCTGACGATGATGGCGGTGCGACTGGTGGAACTGCATCGTGTGTTGAAGCCAACGGGCAGCCTGTATTTGCACTGTGATCCGACTGCGAGCCACTATCTGAAGATTTTGCTGGATGCGGTGTTTGGGGCCTCACGTTTCATGAGCGAAATTATTTGGAAACGATCCGTGACAAAGGGTGATGCGCGCCGAAAATTTTCCGACGATCACGATGTTATCTTAGCATATACAAAAACCGATGCTTACCATTTCGCACCTGTATTCATTGCAGAAGATGCGGAATACGAGGATCGGTTTAATCTCAATGATGATGACGGCAGAGGGCCTTATCACTCTGCTCCACTTGATAGCCCAAACCCTCGACCAAATCTTATGTATGAATACAAAGGGTATCCGCACCCACCAAAGGGTTGGCGTGTTTCACTTGATGAAATGAAAAATCTAGACGCAAACGGGCGCGTCCTATTTCCAAAGAAAATAGAAGGGCGGCTAAGACGCAAACTGTTCTTGAGGGATCAAAAGGGGCCAAAAGTTGGAAATATCTGGAGCGATATAAAGCACTTGCAGGCTCATGCCAAAGAACGCGAAGGATACCCCACCCAAAAACCTGTCGCCCTGCTCGAACGCATTATTCTAGCCTCCTCCAACGAGGGCGATGTTGTTCTAGATCCGTTCTGCGGCTGCGGCACTACGGTTCACGCGGCCCAGAAACTGAACCGCAACTGGATCGGCATTGATGTCACCCATCTGGCCATCGGGCTGATTGAACGGCGCTTGCGCCACGCCTTTAAGGATGTGGGCATCGAATTTGAAACCCACGGCACCCCGAAAGACATCGGCGGGGCCAAGGCGCTGGCCAAGGCCGACAAATACGAGTTCGAGAAATGGGCGTTAAGCCTGATCAACGCCCAGCCTTGGAAAGGCGGCAAGAAAGGGGCCGACAAAGGTATTGATGGCATCTTTTATATCGGCAAATCGGACCGCTGCATTGTTTCAGTCAAGGGTGGCAAAAACATTGGTGTGGCAATGGTGCGTGATCTGGTCGGGGTGCTGGACCGTGAAGGGGCGCAGATGGGGGTGTTTTTAACCCTGACCCCACCGACCAAACCGATGATCACCGAAGCCGCCGCTGGCCAATATGCGCCGGATGGCGTGGCACCGGTGCCACGGGTGCAGATTGTGACGGTTGAGGAATTGCTGGAACATGGCGAGCGCGCTTTGCGCATACCACTCGCCGTGGACACATATAAAAAGCCTGCCAAAGAACAGGATACGACAGCACAGGGCAAGCTGGATATTTAGGATCAGCCCAGCAGTTTCACCTTATAGATATAGGTGCCAAACGGGATCAGCGACGCCAGTGCACCGATGCCTGTCAGGCGGCCATCTATGCGCCCCTTGATGAAGTGAAACACCAGTGCCGCGATGAACAGCAGGAACAATGCGCCGTGCACGGGGCCGATGATTTTCACCAGTATCGGCATGTCCAGCAAGCGTTTGAACGGCACCGCGATGCACACCAGCGCGATCAGCGATGTGCCCTCGAACAGGGCGACGGCTTTTAGCCATGTCAGGTCTGGTTTGTCCATCGTCATTGCGCGCGCCTTTCGGGATGTTGTGGAGCCATAGCAAAGCCCACCGATCAGGGACATGCGGCAAAATGGGCGAATGCCTGTGTGGCTGTCTGCGCGGTTGACACAAAACGGGAACAGGTATAGAACATGGGAGAACGCCCCCTGTAAGGGCGGCATTGGGTAAACGTGGGGAGTGATGTTATGTTAACGCGCAAACAGTTGGAACTGCTGGATTTTATCAACAAGCGGGTGTCGCGGGACGGTGTTCCGCCCTCGTTTGATGAAATGAAGGATGCGTTAAGCTTGCGGTCCAAATCTGGCATTCACCGGCTGATTACAGCGCTGGAGGAACGCGGGTTTATCCGGCGCCTAGCGCATCGGGCGCGTGCCATCGAAATTATCAAGCTGCCGGATGCGTTGGGGAGTGCGCCGATGGGCGGCTTTACCCCGAAAGTGATTGACGGCGACAAGGTTGACCCACCGCGCGATGCGATGCCGGTGATGATTGGTCACGCGGTCGAGCTGCCGGTGATGGGCCGGATCGCGGCGGGCACCCCGATCGAAGCGATCAGCGAGGTGTCGCATAACGTATCGGTGCCAGGCGGAATGGTCAGCGGTCAGGCACATCATTACGCGCTCGAGGTTAAGGGCGATTCAATGATTGACGCGGGGATTAACGACGGTGACGTGGTGGTGATCCGCGAAACCTCGGCCGCTGATAACGGTGATATCGTTGTGGCGCTGGTCGAGGGGCACGAGGCGACGCTGAAACGCTATCGGCGCAAGGGCGATATGATCGCGCTAGAGGCCGCCAACCCTGCTTACGAGACTCGCATGCTGCCAGAAGAACAGGTCAAGGTGCAGGGGCGTTTGGTCGGGTTGATCCGGACGTATTAACCCGCTGGCGACTGCATAACCTAGCGCATATTCCACAACCGTTGCCCTGCCCGCGCCTTTGACGAGACCACACGCAAGCCAGCCGCGTCTTGATATATCGCCAGCGCACCGGTTTCTTTCAGGGATGTGGCATCTATCATAATGCAGGCCCCATCCCCGTCATAGTCCGCCGTTGTCACCACCCAGCGCCCCGCAATGCACGCCGCCGCAAGCCGTGGCTGCGCCCCCTTCCCTGTCAGATGCAAAAACGTCTGGCCACCCAGGTCAAACTGCCGTGCGCCCTTCTCGCCCGATATTCCGGCCCGCTGATACGCCACCGCCTGTTCCAACCCACCATCACCGTCATTTTCCAGCCAGTTTCGGGCTGAAAACCCGTCGCCACGCGGCTTACTAAAACTACGCCCCTCTGACCCCATCACCCCGACCAACCCACCGCTGCTTGAGATCAGAACAGCGGGACGCTCGGTTTGCACCCACAAAACGAACCCGATCATCGCCACCCCAATACCCGCAAATTGCAACCGCCCCTGCCACAGGATCAACCACAACATCCCGACCCCGATCAGCGGCAGCACCGCCGCCATCGGCGTCACCACATGGCTTAGCGCCCCGTCCAGCCCCGCCACCCATTCAGCCACGCCCAATATCCACAACACGCCCCAGCGCATCACCGCCAACCCGATCCATGCCAGCCCCAGCGGATAGAGCAGCGCCGCAACCACGGCTGCGGGCATCACCAATATCCCCATCAGGGGCACGGTCAGCATATTGGCGAGCAATCCGTAATGTGCGATCTGGTTGAAATGCGCGGCGGCTACGGGGGCTGTCGCCGCCCCCGCCACAAAGGACGAAATCAGAACCGTCAGCACGGGGCGCAGATAACGCGGCACCGATGTGCCTTCCCAGTGGCGCAACGCCCCGAACACCGCCACCAGCGTAGTGGTGGCGGCAAAGGACATCTGGAACCCGGGGCCGGTCAAGGCTTCAGGGCGGCGGACCAGAACGATGATTGCTGCCAGCGCTACCGCCCGCAAGGTCAAGGCGCGGCGGTTAAACAGCACCGCCACCAACATCACCGCGACCATGATAAAGGCGCGTTCCGTTGCCACATTGCCACCGGACAATGCCAAATACCCTGCCGCCGCAACCAGCGACACGGCGGCGGCGATTTTCTTGATCGGCCAGCGCAGGTTGATCACCGGCACCAGCGCCAGACCATAGCGCAACGTCCCGAACACAAACGCTGTCAACAGCCCCATGTGCAGCCCCGAAATCGCCAGCAAATGCGCAAGGTTCGAGGCCCGCAGTTGCCCCAGCACCTCGCGCCGCATGCCGGAGCGGTCCCCCGTCATAACCGCGGCGGCAAAGGCACCTGCGTCACCCGACATCAAGGATTGAACGCCTTGCGATATATCCCTACGCAGCCTCTGGATCATCAACCCTGCCCGCCCTGCATCCGCCGGCGCCAGCATCAACACAGGCGAGCGGGTATAGCCAACCGCGCCCAGCCCCTGAAACCACGCCATGCGCTGGAAATCAAAGCCGTCCGGCTCGACCGGCCCATTGGGGGGCGACAGATGACCTGTGGTGATCACCTCCATGCCGGGCTCAAAGGTGATGTAGCTGCCTTTGCCATGCAGCGTCACCCGCACCTTGGCGGGCGTGCGCCAGTCCGGCATGCGTTCCAGCACAACACGGTCCAGCGTCAGGCGCACCTTATCGGACGCTGACCTATCCACCTTGATCACACGTCCCTCAATCGGGCCATAATAGCGAAAGCCAAGCACAGGATCGGCCACCATATGGGCCCGCGCACCTGCGACCAGTATGCCTGCAACCACCAACAGGGCCACCAAAAACAGCGGTCGCAATCGTTCGCCCAACCACATCGCGGCCGCCGTCAACATCACCGCCAGCGCGCCCAGTGCCCCGTAAGCACCGCCACCCGGCTCGGCCTTTAGATCAAAGTATATGCCGACCCCGAATGCCAGACACACCGGCACCCACGCGAACAAATGCCCGCGCTGGCCCAGAACCACATCCAGCGGGTTGGATATTTGCACCACTCTTGTCCTTACCTGCCCACAGCATTAATACATCTTTAACGCTACCCCCCTCATGGTTTCCAAAAGGTTAATATCAATGCCCGCACGCACCGTTGTCACCCGTTTTGCCCCATCCCCCACTGGATACCTGCATATTGGAGGGGCGCGCACCGCACTGTTCAACTGGTTGTTTGCCCGCCATCACGGCGGCGAATTCCAGTTGCGGATCGAGGACACAGACCGCGCACGATCCACCAATGAGGCCACTGCCGCCATTTTGCGCGGCATGGAATGGTTGGGGCTAGACCATGATGGCGAGGTGGTCAGCCAATTTGAACGTGCGGACCGGCACGCCGAAGTGGCGCATCAAATGCTTAACGCGGGCCATGCGTATAAGTGTTTTTCAACCCAAGACGAGATTGCCGCATTTCGTGAGGCGGCAAAAGCCGACGGTAAATCCACCCTGTTTATCAGCCCGTGGCGCGATGCTAATGCTGCCAGCCACCCCGGTGCGCCCTATGTGATCCGGATGAAAGCGCCCCGCGATGGCCAAACGGTGATTGATGACCAAGTGCAGGGATTGGTAAAATTTGAAAATAATTTGCTGGATGACATGATTTGTTTACGTTCTGATGGCACACCCACCTATATGCTGGCTGTTGTTGTAGACGATCATGATATGGGTGTAACCCACGTTATCCGTGGCGATGATCATTTGAACAACGCCGCGCGTCAAACGCTGGTTTATAACGCGATGGGCTGGGATGTGCCGGTCTGGGCACATATCCCGCTGATCCACGGGCCGGATGGAAAAAAACTGTCCAAACGCCACGGGGCACTGGGGGTAGAGGAATATCAGGCAATGGGATACCCCGCGTCCGCCATGCGCAACTATCTGGCGCGTTTGGGGTGGAGCCACGGGGATGATGAGTTTTTCACCACCGATCAGGCGGTTGAATGGTTCGATCTGGGCGGGATCGGCAAATCCCCGTCGCGGTTTGACTTCAAAAAGCTGGATAACTTGTCGGGGCAGCACATTGCGGCAACAGAGGATGCGGATCTGTTGAGCCAGATTGATGTGTTTTTGAGCGTGACCGGACAGCCTGCCTTAAGAAACGAACAAAAGGTTGTTATGTTACGTGGTATGTATTGCCTGAAAGAGCGCGCTAAAACTCTGCCGTTACTAATTGAAAAGGCTGAATTTATCCTGACTTCGCGCCCAATTACACCTGATGAGAAGGCCGCAAAACTGCTCGACGATGTATCCCGTGGTATACTGAATCAATTGACGCCCCGCTTGCAAGATGTTAGCTGGACACGCGACGCCTTGGAAGAGGTGGCAACCAAGGTTGCAGAGGCAAATGACACCAAGTTTGGCAAAATTGCCGGACCTCTTCGGGCGGCACTGGCGGGGCGCACTGCAACGCCAAGTGTTTTCGATATGATGCTGGTCTTGGGACGCGAAGAAACCATCGCAAGACTGAGCGACGCCATTGGTTAGGGAGCAATGTCTTTGGCCAATCCGACCCCCGCAAGCCCGCTGCGATCCGCGCAGATGGGACAATGATAGGAACAAATATGACCGATAGTAAAAAAACCGCCACCCTGACATTCGACGATAAGACACTAGAATTGCCAATGTATTCCCCGACCGAAGGGCCGGACGTGATCGACATTCGCAAGCTGTATTCTGAAGGTGGGGTTTTCACTTACGATCCGGGGTTCACCTCAACCGCTGCCTGCGATTCTGCCATCACCTATATTGATGGCAATAAGGGTATTCTGTTGCACCGCGGCTACCCGATTGACCAGTTGACCGAAAAATCCCATTACCTCGAGGTTTGCTATCTGTTGCTTTATGGCGAATTGCCATCGGCCACTGAATTGGAAGATTTCGAGGACCGAGTCACCCACCACACCATGTTGCACGAGCAAATGATGCACTTTTTCCGCGGGTTCCGCCGTGATGCGCCGCCCATGGCGATTATGGTGGGTGTGGTCGGCGCGATGTCGGCGTTTTACCACGATTCAACTGACATAACCGACCCGCACCAACGCGAGGTTGCCTCGATCCGGATGGTTGCCAAAATGCCGACGATTGCGGCCATGGCGTTCAAATATTCGCAAGGGCAGCCGTTTGTCTATCCGCGCAATGATCTGGATTATGCCTCGAACTTCCTGCGCATGTGTTTCTCGGTTCCGGCCGAAGAATACGAGGTCGACCCGATTTTGGCGCGCGCCATGGACCGCATATTTACGCTGCACGCCGATCACGAGCAAAACGCCTCGACCTCAACCGTGCGGTTGGCGGGATCAAGCGGTGCCAACCCGTTCGCCTGTATTGCGGCCGGTATTGCCTGTCTGTGGGGGCCAGCGCATGGTGGTGCGAACCAGGCCTGTCTGGAAATGCTGGAAGAGATAGGTACGGTTGACCGCATCCCAGAATTTATTGCCCGCGCCAAGGACAAGAAGGATCCGTTCCGTCTGATGGGGTTCGGGCACCGTGTTTACAAAAACTTTGACCCCCGCGCCACGGTTCTAAAGGAAAGTGCCGACGAAGTGTTGGAGCTGATGGGGATTGAGAACAATCCGAAATTGCAGGTTGCCAAGGCGCTGGAAAAAGCGGCGCGTGAAGACCCCTATTTCATCGAAAAGAAACTGTTCCCGAATGTGGATTTCTATTCCGGCATTATTCTTGAGGCGATGGGTTTTCCCACCTCGATGTTCACGCCGATTTTCGCGCTGTCACGCACGGTTGGCTGGATTTCGCAATGGAAGGAAATGCTGGACGATCCGCAATTGAAAATCGGCCGTCCACGGCAGCTGTATCACGGCGAAAGTTTCCGCGAATATGTGAATGTGGAAGACCGGTAGGGGCAACAAAACTCGCCAGTAATTCAGGGGCTGCCTTTTGGGGTGGCCCTTTTCTCTTGTCCTGTAGCCTCCCTCGCCCTAGAATACAGATGGGTCCGCAGTTCACCCAGACGCCGCTGGTGTTGCCACCATGCTAAACCTGCTTTGATATCCTGATGTATTGTCTTTTTGCGCAATATGACAAGGGCGGCTCTTGTAGGTCTTAGCGCAGGAAAGGCATGCTATGTCACGCGATCTAATCCCGCTGCAAATCACCGATCTATCGGGTTTTGCCAGTCAATTACGCAAACAACTCACCCAGAATGACAAACTGCCCAGCCATCTTGCATTTCTTGGCATAATTGCCCGAGCCGCCGGGTTTCGCAATTACCAGCATCTGCAAAGTCAGGCCGATAAATCACGTCCGTTATCGGAAGATGCGGCCAGAAAACTGGAACGGGCCCTTCGGGTTTTCAGTGCGGATGCGAAAATGGTCCGCTGGCCCGCCGCCACCGCCATTCAGGGTTTGTGCCTGTGGCCGATCTGGTTTGATCTGGAACGGGGTGCCGAGCTGAATGAAGCGCAAGTGAACGCCGCCATCAAATCACGGATTGAATTTGAAGATTACCCGTTGGTGCGCCGTTCGCTGATTGATCATAAAATCATGACACGCACGAATGATGGCAAGGTTTACACCCGCCTAAGCATCACTCCGCCACCCGAGGCAATCCTGCTGATTAAATCGCTATCGGCGACCTAGCGCCCCTCGTATTTGGCGGGGCGTTTTTCCAGAAACGCGAGCACGCCTTCTTTGAAGTCTCGCGTTTTGCCGCATTCGCCTTGCAACTTGGCCTCAAGCGCCAGTTGCTCGTCCAATGTGTTGTCGAATGATCCGCGAATGGCTTGCTTTACATGCGCATAGGCCGCGGTTGGGCCTTTGGCGAGCTTGTCGGCACGGCCATACCAGTGGTCGGCAAAACCCTCATCCGGCACTGCCTCCCAGATCATGCCCCAATCGGCGGCCTGCATGGCCTTGATTGGTTCGGCAAACAGCGCCGCCCCCATCGCCTTGGCAGCGCCCATCTGGCGGGGCAACCAATAGGTGCCGCCTGCGTCGGGGATCAGACCAATGCGGGTGAAGGCTTGTAGGAACACCGCGCTTTCGGTGGCGATCACCACGTCCGCCGCCAGTGCAAGGTTGGCCCCTGCCCCAGCCGCCGCACCGTTAACGGCGGCAATGGTCGGGATCGGGCAATCAAAGATCGCCTTTAGCATTGGCAGGTATTCGTCGCGCAGGGTGCGCTCCAGATCAATGTCGGCGGTGTTGGCGCGGTCACCCAAATCTTGGCCTGAACAAAACGCGCGGCCCTTGCCGGTGATCACCAGCACCCGCGCGGATGTGCCCGCGTCTTTGACAGCATGGGTGATTTCGGCCCGCATCTGGGTATTCAGCGCGTTCATCACGTCGGGGCGGTTCAGGGTTATGACCGCAATGTCATCCCGCACAGATAGCTTGATAGTGGAATAGATCATGTTGCGCCTCCAAAATGCGTGTCCCTAAAGAGATACCTCTTTGGTCCGCAATTAAAAGGGCAACCCCGCGTTATTCTTGCAGTATTTCTGCAAGGCGCGCTTCTTCGTCCTTGGACAGGGTCGCTCCAGCCACGTTTTGCGCGGTTGAACGGCCGCGCAAATAGACAAATCCGGTGATCATCGCCAAAAACAACAGCACCGGGCCTGCAATATACAGGATGATGTTCGCCCCGCCCCATGTGGGCCGCATCAGCACATATTCACCATATCGACCGACAACAAAATCTAGAATCTCCTGATCCGTGTCACCATCGACCAGCCGTTCACGCACCAAAAGGCGCAGATCGCGGGCGATTCCGGCGTTGGATTCGTCAATATTTTCACCTTGACACACCACGCAGCGCAATTCCTGCCCTAAGCCCCGCGCGCGCGCCTCGAGCACTGGATCAGACAGAATTTCGTCCGGTTGCACCGCAAATGCGGGGCTGGCCAACAGGGTGATGATCAGGATCAGATATTTCATCATATTACTCCGCTGGTGCCAGTGCCGCTGTGCGCTGTTTGCGGGCACCCGCCGCGACGCGGTAACGCCGGTCAGTCAGGCTAATCATTCCGCCAAACGCCATGATGATGCAACCCGCCCAAATCCAGCTGGCAAAGGGTTTGATATAGGTGCGCACGTCCCAGCCGCCGCCATCCTGCGCATCACCAATCACCAGATAGATATCGCGCCAAAACCCGTTTTGGATTGCCGCCTCGGTGGTGGGCATCCCTTGCACCGGATAGATGCGCTTTTCAGGCGTCAGGGTGGTGACCAGCTTGCCATCGCGCGTCACCGACATTTCGCCTTTGGTGGTGATATAGTTCGGCCCCTGTTCGCGTTTGACGCTCAGTAAGGTGATTTCATAATCGCCAACCGTGAATGGGTCATTCAGTTGCGCCACGCGGATGTCTTCTTCGGACCACGCAGTCAGGCAGGCGATGCCAAGGATCGCAATGCCAAGCCCGCCATGTGCGGTTGCCTTGCCCCAGTCTGCGCGGGGCAGTTTGGTCAGGCGGCGCAATCGTGCACCAAATCCGCTGCGCCCCGTGCGCATCCACAAATCCATCGCTGATCCAGCCACCAGCCAAACGCCCAGTGCAATTCCAACTGGTCCCAGCGCACTGCGTCCGGTTTGCATGGACCAGACCAGCAATCCAGCGGCCAATGCCAGCGCCATAATGCCTCGCATCGATTTCACCGCGCGTCCCAGTCGCGCCCGTTTCCACGGCATAATCGCGCCTATCGGCATGATAATCGCCAACGCCACCATGAACGGGGTGAACGCCATATTGAAAAACGGCGCCCCGACCGACAGTTTGCGATCAAACGCTATTTCGGCCACCACGGGCCAGATTGTGCCGATAAAGACCACAAAGGCCGCAACAGCCAGCAGAATATTGTTCATCACCAGTGCGGTTTCGCGGCTGGCCATAGAAAACACGCCCTTGGCCTCCATCGCGTGGGCGCGGATGGCAAACAGCACCAATGCCCCGCCGGTAAAGAACGCAAGGATGAACAGGATATACACCCCGCGCACGGGGTCGGTCGCAAAGGCATGCACCGAAGTGAAAGCGCCCGAGCGCACAATGAACGCACCGATTAATGAAAATCCAAAGGCGAGGATCGACAAAAGGATGGTCCAGCTTTTCAGCGATTCGCGTTTTTCAACCACGATGGCCGAATGCAGCAAGGCGGCGGCGATCAGCCACGGCATGAAGGACGCGTTTTCCACCGAATCCCAGAACCAGAAACCGCCCCAGCCCAATTCGTAATAGGCCCACCATGATCCAAGCGCGATGCCGATGGTCAGGAAAATCCAGGCCGCCAATGTCCATGGCCGCACCCAGCGGGCCCATGCCGCATCAACGCGCCCCTCGATCAGGGCTGCTACGGCAAAGCTGAACGACATCGACAGGCCAACATAGCCCAGATAAAGGAACGGCGGGTGAAACGCGAGGCCCGGATCCTGCAACAGCGGGTTCAAATCCTGCCCGTTAAAGGGCGGGTTTTGCAGACGTTCAAACGGGTTCGAGGTAAACAGGACAAAGCCCATAAAGGCCGCCCCGATCGAGGATTGCACAGCCAGCACACGGGCCCGCAGGCTGGGCGGCAGATTGGTGCCGAACCACGCGGCACAGGCGCCAAACAGCGTCAGGATCAGCACCCAAAGCAACATCGAGCCCTCGTGATTGCCCCAGACACCGGCCACTTTGTACAGCATCGGCTTGGCGGTGTGCGAGTTTTGCACAACCACCCGCAGCGAGAAATCCGAGGTGACAAAGGCGTAAGTGAGCGCGCCAAAGGCAAAGGCAGTCAGGAAAAACTGCGCATTTGCGGCGGGTATGGCCACAGCCATCCAGCCCGGCCAGCGCTTTTGCGCCCCGATAAGAGGAATGATCGCCTGCACAAGGGCAACGGCGAAAGCGAGGATCAGGGCGAAATGGCCAAGTTCAATAATCATGCCCCTTCATAAAGGGTTCGATTGGATAGGCCAACGGGTATTTACGCGTTTGGGTCGGACGCATTGTCACAATCAGGTTAACGCGCGGGCAGGTTAACGCGCAGGCCTGTTGATCAGGATAATACCGCCCGCCACCAACACCAGCGAGACAATCACCTCGGTGCTTATCGCCTCGCCCAACAAGGCCCAGCCCATAAACACGCCGAATATTGGTGTGAGGAAGCTGAATGAAGCCACTGAACTGGCTGGATAAATTGACAGCAACCACAGCCAGAAGATAAATCCGGCAGACACAATTACCACGATCTGAAAGCCAAGACCCCAGAGATGGATCGGCTCAAGGTCTCGGATCAACGGACCAAACAACGGGGCCGCCACTAGCAAAATTGGCGTCGAGACCAGCACCTGCCAGAAAACCTGCATTTCGGCACGCACCTCGGACAGGCGCGTGGTGCGTGCCACCAGCGCGATACCGGCCCAGCCGATTGCCGCGCCCAAAGCGAACAAATCACCCGTCAGGCTGCCCCCATCCCCCGTCCCGCTCGAGAAGATCGCATAGGCAACACCGGCAAAGGCCATCGTTAATCCCGCCGCTTTGATCCGCGTGATCCGTTCCTCCGGCATCTGGAAATGCGCCGCAATCGCCAACCAGACCGGCATGGAATAGAAAATCACCGTGGTGCGGGTGACGCTGGTCAAATCCAGCGCGATGAACAGGCAGACAAATTCAAATGAAAACACCACGCCCATCAGGATGCCGGCGCGAATGGTGCCGCGCTTGAAATCCAGCTTGCGACCACGAAGGCGGATCCACAGCCAGACACAGAAAATCACCCCGAGCGACCGCAGGCCGGCGAAAAAAACCGGCTGCAAGCCGCCATTCACCACCTTGATCACCACTTGGTTAAAGCCCAAAAGCACCGAGAATCCGATCAGGGATACCGCGCCAAAAGCGTCTATGTTGGGTCTGCGTTGCATTTCGTCTCCTGTAGTTCTGGTCAACAGCACACGGCAATCGCCATTTTGCAAGCCTATGGGTGAAATCACGTAGTTTGCCCCACACTGCAATGGCGCATTCGATATTATTGTTTGACTACAATGTCAGGATGGTGCCCAATTGCGGGATAACCATTTCGCGTTCATATTGAATCACTTTGACCACCGAACGCGTTTGTAATCCAAACTCTGCCTCGGTGGTCAAAGTGATGCGTCAATCCAGATTGAACGCGAAACGCAGTAATTGAAATGGGAGCCAATATGCCGTCTGTGGGGGACCACGCAGCTACGATTGAAGCCGCCATCGCGCGTGATGAAGCCGCACGGCATCCTTTGGTCGCGTCCTGGCAAAGGTCAAGCGTGCTGCATGAACTGGACCCTGCCAAACCACAAGCGCCCGAACGCCTTACCGATCAGGAACTGAAGGAAGCGCAAGAGCGTTTAGGCCTGCTGGTCAACACCAGCGAGGGCAGTCTGGACCAGTTATATTTGGCCGTTGGCGACGTCGGGTGTAGCGTTATTCTGGCCGATAGAAACGGTGTGGCCATCGCACGGCGCGGGGCGCAGCAAGATGACAAAACGTTCGATAAATGGGGCCTGTGGACCGGTGCCGTCTGGAGCGAGGAATCCGAGGGCACCAACGGAGTTGGCACCTGTATTGTGGAGGAGCGCCCGCTGACGATCCACAAGGACCAGCATTTCCATTCCAAAAACATTGGCATGTCCTGCACCGCCGCGCCGATTTTTGACCATGAGGGCAATCTGATGGCGGTGATTGATGTTTCCTCGTGTCGGGCCGATTTAACCGCCGGATTTTCGCGCCTGATATCGGTGGCGGTGGTCGATACTGCGCGGCGGATTGAAACGGACCATTTTAGCGCACGGTTTTCAGGCGCACGTATATTGCTGGCGTCAACCAAGGACGGCCAGCCCCCAACGCAGGAAAATCTGCGCGGTGCGGCACTGATTGCTGTCGACAAGGACGATCTGGTGATTGGCGCAACGCGGGGCGCGCGAAACTTGTATGGCTTGAGCAGCACCGATCTGGAAAACCCGCGCCCATTGGCCAGCCTACACGGCCAAGACGTAGATCAGGCGCGTGAATATGCGATGGCGGAACACCGGATAGTCCAGCATGCAATGGCCAATTCGGGTGGAAATGTCAGTGCCGCGGCACGCGCCATGGGTATCAGCCGCGCCACGCTGCATCGCAAGTTAAAGAAGTTCAAAACCTGAAAACGCGCGTTGTGATTGTAAACTGTCTCAGATGTGCGACACATCCGGTCTGTTATCATGTGCATCCAAGATGACAGGCCAGATTTTTCAAGCCAGACTTTGCTCCAATATCATCAAAGCAAATTTCTGGGAGGAATGAAAAATGGCTTTTAAGTTCAAAGAAAAATACGGCAACTATATCGGTGGTGAGTGGCTCGATCCGGTGGATGGCCAATATTTCGACAATATCACGCCGGTGAATGGCTCGGTTCTGTGCCAAATCCCGCGCTCTAATGAAAAAGATATCGAACTGGCGCTGGACGCCGCCCACGCCGCCAAAGACGCATGGGGCAAAACAAGCGTGGCCGAGCGTAGCGTGATCATCAACAAAATTGCACAGGTGATCGAGGACAACATCCCGCTGCTGGCCGAGGCCGAGACATGGGACAACGGCAAACCGATCCGCGAGACCAACGCCGCTGACCTACCGCTGGCGGTGGACCATTTCCGCTATTTCGCCGGTGTGATCCGCGCGCAGGAAGGATCCTTAAGCCAACTGGATGACGATACTGTCGCCTATCACTTTCACGAACCATTGGGCGTGGTTGGCCAAATCATCCCGTGGAATTTCCCGATACTGATGGCGACATGGAAACTGGCCCCTGCTTTAGCGGCTGGCAACTGTATCGTGCTGAAACCGGCTGAACAAACACCTGCATCAATCCTTGTGATGATGGAACTGATCGGTGATCTGCTGCCTGCCGGTGTTCTGAACGTGGTTAACGGCTTTGGTCTCGAGGCGGGCAAACCGCTCGCCACCTCCACCCGCATCGCCAAAATCGCTTTTACCGGCGAAACCACCACCGGCCGTTTGATCATGCAATATGCGGCGGCCAATATCATCCCCAGCACGGTGGAACTGGGCGGCAAATCGCCCAACATCTTCTTTAAGGATATCATGGATGAGGATGATGAATTCCTTGATAAAGCCATCGAGGGTCTGGTGCTGTTTGCCTTTAACCAAGGCGAAGTTTGCACCTGCCCATCCCGCGCCCTGATCCACGAGGACATCTATGAGGCGTTCATGGAAAAATGTCTGGCGCGCATCGAGGCTATTGTTCAAGGTGACCCGCTGGATTTCAATACCATGGTCGGCGCTCAAGCATCCGAGGAGCAGTTTGAAAAGATCATGTCCTATATGGATATTGGCCGCAAAGAAGGTGCCGAGGTTCTGTGCGGTGGCGATGCAGCCGAGCTGGATAACAAAACCACGGGCGGCTATTATGTGCAGCCCACCGTGTTCAAAGGTCACAACAAAATGCGGATTTTCCAAGAGGAAATCTTTGGGCCTGTGCTGGCTGTGACCACCTTCAAAACCGAAGAGGAAGCGCTGGAAATTGCCAATGACACGCTCTACGGCCTTGGGGCTGGCGTGTGGTCGCGCAATGTAAACACCTGCTACCGCATGGGCCGCGCCATTCAGGCGGGACGCGTGTGGACCAACTGCTATCACGCCTATCCGGCGCACGCGGCGTTTGGCGGCTATAAACAGTCTGGTATCGGGCGTGAAAACCACCTGATGATGCTGGGCCATTACCAGAAAACCAAAAACCTGTTGGTCAGCTATAACCCCAACAAACTGGGTTTCTTCTAAGCGAAACAAATTGGGCGTGCCTCACCGCACGCCCTTTTTCCGAACCACGATTGGGGGCTGCACATATGGAGAATGATGATAAACCCATCAGCCATGATGGCGAACTGACGATGCGCAAACGCCTGCCCAACCGCATTAAGTTGAGCGAGGAAATATTGGCCAAGCAAGTGCTGGATCACATCGAGCCATCACTGGCTGGATTTATCGAACGCCAGCCGTTTTTCTTTATTGCCACCGCCAGTGATGTCGGGGCCTGTGACGCGAATTTTCGCGGGCGGGATGCTTCGCCTGCGGGTCGTCCTCTGCCGTTGCTGAAAATCGCAGACCCGAAAACCATTCTGTTCCCCGATTTTTCCGGCAACGGGTTTTACAACAGTCTGGGCAACATCCACCTGAACCCGCAGATCGGAATGCTGTTTATTGATTTCACCGAACAGCAACGCGCCCGGGTGAATGGGAGGGCTTTTGTCGAGGATGTGGCGATTGCCGAGGCCGAAATATGGCCCAAGGCCCAAGCCATTATTCGGGTAGAGGTTGAACAGGCCTATCGAAACTGCCCCGCCCGCATTCCGAAAATGAAACCCTATGCCAATAGTGACAAAGTGGTTCATTTTGGTAAAATAAGGCGGCCAAACCGCCCCTGAACACTGGAGGATCAAATGGTTGATCAAGTTGAGGCCACCGAAGCTGCCTTGCAGTTGCTAACCGAAATCATTGCCGACCACGGGCCGGTGATCTTTCACCAATCGGGCGGCTGCTGTGATGGCTCTGCTCCGATGTGTTATGCTAAGGGCGATCTGATTATCGCCGACCACGATGTGCAGATGGGCGAGATTGCAGGCACACCGTTTTACATCAGCGGGCCCCAGTTCGAAGCATGGAAACACACCCGTCTTACCATCGATGTGATCAAAGGGCGCGGCGGAATGTTTTCGCTCGATAACGGGCGCGGCAAACGGTTTATCACCCGCTCGGATTTGTGCGAGGTTTAACAGGCCCGACGCTGTCGTTCATGTTGCACGTTCCAATTCACCTGTGCCTTGTGCTAGGAGGACTGCAAATCAGGTGAACAGGGACGGCCAATGACATTACTGCAAATTGCTTCGCTTTTGATCGTGCTGGCGGGCGCGTTTGGGTCCATCAACTATCTATTCCTGAAACTGCCCTCCTCTATCGGCATCCTGATCGTGGCCTTCCTTGCCTCGCTGGGCGTGATGGGCGTGGATTATCTTGTGCCCGAATGGGGCATGGCGGATGCGGTGCGATCACAGGTCGAGGAGTTAGAATTTTCCAGCGCCCTGCTAGAGGGCATGTTGG
>NZ_JBSMEZ010000148.1:0-23233 GCF_056498605.1 Profundibacter sp. | reverse complement strand
TGGCGGATTTCAAGGAGCGAAAAATGAGCGATTTACCGGGGATTGTGGTGAACGGGGTATCGGGGCGGATGGGCCAGATGCTGGTGCGTTTGGTGTGTGAAAGCGATGCGGTGCGGTTGGTTGGTGCTCTGGAACGCAGCGGTCACGGCTGGGTTGGTCAGGACGTGGGTGCCGCGATGGGCGGTGCTGATCTGGGTGTGACCGTGACGGATGATGCGTTGGAGGTGATGGCGAAGGCGCAGGGGGTGATTGATTTTACGGTGCCTGCGGCCACGGTGGCGATGGCAGAGCTGGCGGCGCAGGCGCGTGCGGTGCATGTGATTGGCACCACGGGGTTAACGGATGATGATCTGGTGAAGATCAAGGCGGCGGCGCGGCACGCGGTGGTGGTGCGGGCTGGGAACATGAGCCTTGGGGTCAATCTGTTGGTGCAATTGACCAAACAGGTTGCGGCGGCGCTGGACGAGGATTTTGACATCGAGATTATTGAAGCGCACCACCGGCACAAAGTGGATGCGCCTTCGGGCACAGCACTGATGCTGGGCGAAGCGGCGGCCGAGGGGCGCGGTGTGTCATTGGCGGCGGTGAAGGATAGCGGGCGCGACGGGGTTACCGGCGCGCGTCGGCGGGGCGACATCGGGTTTTCGGCGGTTCGCGGCGGTGACATTGTCGGCGAGCATGACGTGATGTTTGCAGCCGACGGCGAGCGGATTATTTTGCGGCATATGGCGACGGATCGCGCGGTGTTTGCCCGCGGGGCGCTAAAGGCGGTGCTGTGGGGGCAGGGGCGCAAGCCGGGCGAATATGATATGCTGGATGTGCTGGGGTTGTAGAAACGGTCTTTTAATATGTCAGAGATGTTTTGCGTCATGCGTTTGGCCTAAGGGCTGCTTCGAGCCCTTTTCGGAAATGAGTTGGCAGGGCGAGAGCTGTGATGTATACTGTGAAAATGGGAGTTATTGTTTTCTTTTCTAGTCTCGCCGCTCTCCTCTGTTTGGGTATTGGCGCTATTCTATTCGACGGCCGTAGGAAGGCAAATCGCCCTCCAAAGCGCACAAGCAACCAAGAGCACAAGCCCCATTCTTCGATAGCACCGACGGCAGAGGCCAAGCGGCTTCAGAACGGCGGCACGATTGGGCCGGGACAACTTGGTGGAGGTGCTGATTTCGGCCCTTCTTAGGAATTGGCGTGCCGGCTTGTCCGCAAAGCCGCCATACAGCATTAGACCTTTTGGACACTGCGTTGGCACATATTTTCTTGTCGTTGGGCGGGTATTCTAAAAATCCACCGCAATGCCTTTTTTCTCCCAATCTCCATAGCGCACCGGTTCAGGCCCGTCGCGGCCGCCTAGTTCTTTGGGCAACTCGGCATCTTTTGCCTTTTTGCGGCGTTCTTCGGCTTCGGCCAAGGCGCGAATGGCGGCGGCGGGGAGGTTTTTCTGCGTGTCGGGCATATCAGCGTTCTCTTGTTCTGGCTGTGGCTATGATATAGGCGCAAACGCAGACATCGCAACAAAGGAATATCTCATGTCCCATCCCGGTTTGGCACCACGACGCGCGGCGGTTCGCCTTATGGACGGGGTGCTGGGTAAAGGCGCGTTGTTGCCCGAGATGCTGGGCAAGGGCGGGTTTTTGGACAATCTGGACCCATCCGAGCGGGCGCGGGCGCAGAGGTTGGCGGTAGAGACCTTGCGGTGGATGGATCGGGCCGACCGGATGTTGGGGCCGTTTTTGCAACGCAAGCCTGAGCTGTTTGTGCATAATGTGTTGCGCCTGTCGGTGGTTGAGCTGTGCGTTGAGGGGGCTGCGGCGCATGGGGTGGTGAATGCGGCTGTGGCGATGGTCAAGGCGGATAAGCTGAACCATCGGGCGTCGGGTATGGTCAATGCGGTGCTGCGCAAGATTGATCCGGCAGCTTGGGATAAATTGCCTGCGCCACGGTTGCCGAAGTGGTTGAGGAAACCGCTGAACGCGGATTATGGCAAACAAGTGATGGAAGCGATGGAGGCGGCATTTGCTGCCGGAGCGCCGCTGGATTTAACCCCCAAGGGCGATGCGGCGGCGGTGGCCAAGGCGGTTGGTGGCGAGGTTTTACCAACGGGGTCGGTGCGGTTGCACGATGCTGGGCAGGTTTCAATGCTGGGGGGGTATGACGCGGGGGACTGGTGGGTTCAGGATGCGGCGGCGGCGCTACAGGACAAGATTTTGAACGCGCAAGCGTGCGGGAGGGTGTTGGATATTTGTGCAGCCCCTGGTGGCAAGACGATGCAGTTGGCCGCAACCGGTGCGGATGTGGTGGCGATTGATGTGTCCAAAGCGCGGATGGTTCGGGTGCGCGAAAATCTGGAGCGCACGGGGCTGGATGCGACGTTGCGGGTGGTGGATGCGCTGGAATGGCGCGAGGCGCTGTTTGACGCGATCCTGCTGGATGCGCCGTGCACCGCGACGGGGACGATTAGGCGGCATCCGGATTTGCCTTATGCCAAGGATGGGTCGGATTTTCCGACGCTGTTTGCCTTGCAGGAGCGGATGATTGACCATGCTTTGACCCAATTGAAACCGGGTGGGCGGCTGGTGTTTTGCACCTGTTCGCTGTTGCCGGACGAGGGCGAGATACAGGTCGAGGATGCGTTGAAGCGGAACAAGGGGCTGACGGTCGAGCCGATCACGCTGGACGGGATTGATCCGGCGTGGGCAACGCCCGAGGGGGGCTTGCGATTGCGGCCTGATTACTGGGCGGATCGCGGCGGTATGGACGGGTTTTACATCGCGGTGTTGCGGAAAGGCGCGTAAGCGCGAATTCGTCGGTGACACCCGCACCTGCACGGCCTATGGTGTGGGCGAGCAAACCCGTCACTCTAACGTCCCCGCAAGAAGGCGAAGCAGTCCGTGGCACAACCAACAAGTTTTTCCGCGCGGCGTGTGCGCTGGATGAACCGCTTTTATGCGCGGTTGGGCACGCGTGCGCGGGCGGCAACCGGTTTTACCTCGCAACCTGAACCGCGCACGATTGGGTCATTTGCCCGTGGCCGACAATTGGTGGCAGGGAATTTCCAGTTTGCAGGGTATCTGATCACGGACAGCAAGGCGGGGTTGTGGGATATCGAGATGCCCTCAACCATGTTCAGTGAAGAAGTGCACGGGTTTCAGTGGCTGGATGATTTGGCGGCTGTCGGTGATGGCCCCGCGCGGGGGGCCGCGCAGGATTGGGTGTTTGAATGGATCACGCGGTTTGGGCAGGGGCACGGGGCCGGATGGACGCCGGATTTAACCGGACGCCGCCTGATCCGCTGGATCAATCATGCGCTGTTCCTGCTGCAAGGGCAGGACAAAGATGCATCTGAGGTCTATTTCCAGTCATTGGCGCACCAGACAATTTTCCTAAGCAAACGCTGGAAGGTTGCATCGGCCGGACTGCCACGGTTCGAGGCGTTGACGGGGTTGATTTACGCGGGGCTGGCCCTGAGCGGGATGGACGAGCATGTCAAACCCGCCGTAAAAGCGCTGGCGCGGGAATGCCGTGAACAAATAGACGCAGAAGGCGGCATTCCGACGCGCAATCCCGAGGAATTGCTGGAGGTGTTCACCCTGCTGATTTGGGCCGCTTCCGCATTAAGCGAAGCGGGTTGGATTGCGGGGCGCGATCATCTAGCAGCCATCGAGCGGATTGCCCCGACATTGCGGGCCTTGCGCCACAGCGATGGCAGTCTGGCGCGGTTTCATGGTGGGGGCCGTGGTATCGAGGGGCGGCTGGACCATGCGCTGGCATCAAGCGGGGTGCGGACAGCAGGCGGGGCCGGTTTGCAGATGGGGTATGCGCGCCTGAAGGCGGGGCGCAGCAGTGTGGTTGTGGATGCAAGCCGTCCGCCGCAAGGTGCGAATTCCTATCACGGGCATGCCTCGACCTTGGCGTTTGAACTGACCTCGGGCCGGCGTCCGCTGGTGGTGAATTGCGGATCTGGCGTATCGTTTGGCGAAGACTGGCAACGGGCGGGCCGCGCAACGCCGTCGCATTCTGTGCTGGGGATCGAAGGATATTCGTCATCACGGCTGGGGTTCGGCGACACGGGCCCACAAGAAAGGCTGCTGCACACACCAAAGGCTGTCGATGTAAAACAGTCGTTCGACAAGGCGGGCGCCAGTCTTCAGGTGGGGCATGACGGCTATGAGGCAAGCCACGGGTTGATCCACATGCGCCGGTTGTATCAATCAGCTGATGGGCGCACATTGGCGGGCGAAGACGCATTGATGGCAATCACCGATGCTGACAAACGCCTGTTTGATCGGGCAATGGATGCGGTACAATTGCAAGGCATTGCCTATATGGTGCGGTTCCATCTACATCCCGATGTTGATGCGGTTCTGGATATGGGCGGTGCTGCGGTGTCGCTGGCATTGAAAAGCGGCGAGATATGGGTGTTCCGTCATGGTGGCGAGGCCCGGTTAAGTCTGGAGCCAAGCGTATATCTGGAGAAAAATCGTCTAAAGCCACGCGCGACAAAACAGATTGTTTTATCTTCTCGCGCTTTGGAGTATGCGAGCCGTGTGACCTGGACGCTGGCCAAAGCACACGACACACCCGATAGCCTGCGTGACCTTACGCGCGATGACGATGAAATTCTGCAAACAACACCGAATGGGGAAACTGAATGACTGCCAACCTGCCAATCCGCCGCGCATTATTATCTGTATCTGACAAAACCGGATTGATTGATCTGGGCTGCGCCCTGGCGGGAATGGGGGTCGAGCTGTTATCGACCGGCGGGTCCGCCAAGGCATTGCGCGACGCGGGGCTGGATGTGACGGATGTGGCTGATGTCACCGGCTTTCCCGAAATGATGGATGGGCGGGTGAAAACGCTGCATCCTGCGGTGCATGGCGGTTTGCTGGCGCTGCGTGACGATGAGGCGCATTTGGCGGCGATGAAGGAACACGGCATTGCGGGAATCGACCTGTTGGTGGTCAATCTGTATCCGTTTGAAGAAACCGTGGCCAAGGGCGCGGATTATGATACCTGCATTGAGAACATTGACATTGGCGGCCCAGCGATGATCCGCGCGGCGGCCAAGAACCATGCGTTTGTGACGACTGTGGTGGATGTCGAGGATTACGACAAATTGCTGGGCGATATGGCCAAGCATAACGGCGCGACTTGTGATAAATTCCGCAAACGCCGCGCCCAGATCGCTTATGCACGCACTGCTGCCTATGACGCGGCTGTGTCGACGTGGATGGCGGATGCGATTGGCGTGGAATTTCCGCGTCGTCGTGCCTTTGCCGGAACGCTGTCGCAGGTGATGCGCTATGGCGAAAACCCGCATCAATCAGCGGCGTTTTATACGGATGGTTCCACTCGCGAAGGCGTGGCAACGGCGGTGCAGCATCAGGGTAAAGAGCTGTCTTATAACAACATCAATGACACAGATGCGGCGATTGAGCTGGTGGCAGAATTTGTTCCTGCCGAGGGGCCAGCCTGTGCGATTATCAAGCACGCCAACCCGTGCGGTGTGGCGCGGGGGGCGACGATGGTCGAGGCGTATCGCGCGGCGTTCAACTGCGATAACGTTTCGCCGTTTGGCGGGATTATCGCGCTGAACCAGCGGCTGGATGGGGCCACGGCTGAGGAGATTTCCAAGATTTTCACCGAAGTGGTGATTGCGCCGGGTGTTGATGAGGATGCCAAGGCGATCTTTGCCAAAAAGAAAAACCTGCGGCTGTTGACGGTGGCAGATCTGCCTGATCCACGGGCGGCGGCGCTGACGTATCGGCAGGTGGCGGGCGGAATGTTGGTGCAGGACAAGGACAACGGTTTTGTTGCTATGGAAGACCTGAAGGTGGTTACCAAACGCGCGCCGACGGACGCCGAAATGGCCGATCTGATGTTTGCGTGGCGGGTGGCCAAGCATGTCAAATCGAACGCGATCATTTACGTTAAGGATGGGGCGACTGTGGGCATTGGCGCGGGGCAGATGAGCCGCGTTGACAGCACGCGGATTGCGGCACGTAAAGCGCAAGACATGGCCGAGGTTCTGGGGCTGGATGCGCCGTTAACCCAAGGGTCTGTTGTAGCGTCGGATGCGTTTTTTCCGTTTGCCGACGGGTTGTTGAGCGCCGCGGAAGCCGGTGCGACGGCTGTGATACAGCCGGGCGGGTCCATGCGGGACGATGAAGTGATCGCAGCGGCAGACGAGGCAGGGTTGGCGATGGTGTTTACCGGTATGCGCCATTTTAGGCATTAAAGGAGAAGTGATAATGCGGCTAACCCTTTGGGCTGGTTTTTGGACGTTCATGCTGGATCAGGCATCAAAATATCTGGTGGTGCACTGGTTAAACCTGCGCGAGCGCGGCGAAATTGATGTGCTGCCGCCATTTGTGAATTTTCGCATGGCATGGAACAATGGTGTGAACTTTGGCCTGTTTTCCAACAGTGCCGATTGGGCCCGCTGGATCCTTATTGCGCTGGCTTTGGCAATTTGTATCTGGGTACTGATCTGGATCAAGCGGGAAAACCACGGTCGGTTGGCATACATTAGCGCCGGATTGCTGATTGGCGGGGCACTGGGCAATGTGATGGATCGTATCCTTTATGGCGGGGTTGCGGATTTCCTGAATATGTCTTGTTGCGGCTTTGAAAATCCGTATTCGTTCAATATTGCCGATATTACAGTGTTTGCGGGCGCATTTGGGTTGATCTTTTTCGCAGGAGAAAAGAAGACTAGGTGACGGCGCCGATTTGATCAGTTAAACAGCGCTAGTAAGGGTTGAAGGAGACATCAATGCAGACCGCACGTGGCACAATTGCACTTGCTTTGATCGCTGTTCTGGCGGTGTCGGCCTGTGGCGGGCGAAAAGCCCCGCAACTGATGAATGTTCGCTCGAACACGAACGGGCCGGATGAATTTACAATTTTGCCCGGCAAACCACTGGAAGCCCCCGATTTCACCGCAGCATTGCCGACCCCGACACCAGGGGGGACAAACCTGACGGATCCAACACCCAAAGCAGATGCGATTGCGGCATTAGGTGGTGACCCTACGCGCCTGAATCGCGCAGGCGATGGCAATATTGGACGCGGTGATGCGTCGGTTGTGAGCCACGCCAGCCGGTTCGGTGTTACGTCGGGCATTCGCCAGACGTTGGCCGCCGAGGATCTGGATTTTCGCGGGCGTAACCGTGGCCGGGTTCTGGAACGGGCGTTCAATGTGAATGTTTATTTCAAGGCCTACAGAAAGCAGTCGTTGGATCAATATAACGAATTGCTGCGGTTCCGCCGGTTGGGTGTGCGCACCCCGTCTGCACCGCCTGATCCGGCGACGCTGCCGTAAGCCCAAATCTCACAATCGCGCTAGCTGGGCTTGTGATGGGCGCAAGGGTGCGTAAGTTCTAGTCAACATGTTTGCATCGGAGACCTTATATGCGCCTTTCCAGTCTGGTTATTCTGACCCTGACCCTATTTATTCGCCCATTGTGGGCACAAGAGATCAGCAATTACACCCTGTCCAACGGTCTGGATGTAGTGGTGATCGAGGATCATCGCGCGCCGGTTGTGGTGCAGATGGTGTGGTATCGGGCGGGGGCCGCGGATGAGGAACCTGGTGTTTCCGGCGTGGCACATTTTCTGGAGCATTTGCTGTTCAAGGCCACGGATGATCTGAAGTCGGGCGAATTGTCGGACACAGTGGCGGCCAACGGCGGGTCGGATAATGCGTTCACCTCGTGGGATTATACGGCGTATTATCAGCGGGTCGCGGCGGACCGGCTGGAGCTGATGATGACAATGGAAGCAGACCGGATGCGCGATTTGCGCCTGACCGTCGATGACATTGCCACCGAGCGCGATGTGATTTTGGAAGAACGCAATACGCGCACTGAAAACAACCCTGATTCCCTGTTTGGTGAGCAGCGCCGCGCGGCACAATATTTGAACCACCCATACGGTATTCCGGTTATCGGCTGGAAACATGAAATGGAGCAGCTGTCACGGGAAGATGCGCTGGCGTTTTATCGTCGCTATTACGCGCCTAACAATGCGATTTTGGTGGTGGCGGGGGATGTGGACCCTGCCAATGTATTGGCATTGGCGAAAAAGCATTATGGCCCGCTGGCCCCGACTAACGATTTGCCTGATCGCGCCCGCCCCATCGAGCCACCGCAACTGTCTGAGCGGCGGATGACCTATGTGGATGAACGCATCACGCAGCCCTATGTGATCCGCAGTTATCTGGCCCCTGAACGCAACAGCGGTGATCAGGAACAGGCGGCCGCCCTGACCATGCTGGCGGAACTGTTGGGTGGCAACGGTCAAACTTCGGTTCTGGGGCGCAAATTACAATTCGAGACGCAAAAGGCGATTTATACATCAGCGTATTATGACGGCATGTCGCTGGACCAGACGACATTCGGTTTGGTGATGGTGCCGAGCAATGGCATCAGCCTGACCGAGGGCGAAGCGTTGCTGGATAATGCCATTGCCGAATTTATCGAGGAAGGCGTGGATGCAGAGCAATTTGCGCGGATCAAGATGCAATTGCGGGCCAGCCTGATTTACGAGCGCGACGATGTTCAGGCCTTGGCGAACCTGTATGGATCGGCCCTGACTTCGGGTTTGACGATCAAAGATGTGCAGGCATGGCCGCGGGTTTTGCAAAATGTAATGGCCGAGGACGTGATTGCTGCGGCGAATTTGTTGCTGGATAAAAAGCAGGCTGTGACAGGGTGGTTAAGCAATCCGGCAGCACAAGCGGAGGTGACGCAATGAAGCGGGTTTATCTGGCGCTGATCGCGCTGCTGGTGTTTGGCGCAGCAGCACAAGCCGAGGTCGAAATTAAAGAAGTGACATCGCCGGGCGGGATTACCGCATGGCTGGTCGAGGAACACTCGATCCCGTTCACATCGCTTCAAATCCGGTTCAAGGGCGGTGCCAGTCTGGACGTGGCGGGCAAACGCGGGGCCGTGAACCTGATGGTTGGTCTGTTGGAAGAGGGGGCGGCCGACATGGACGCGCGCCAGTTTGCAGCGGCGGTCGAGGGGTTGGCGGCGAGTTTCGGGTTTGGTGTTCGGGACGACGCGATGTCTATATCAGCGCAGTTCCTGAGCGAGAACCGCGATGAGGCGATGGTGCTACTGCGGGCCGCTTTGCAAGAACCGCGGTTTGATGATGATGCGATTGAACGGGTGCGGGCGCAGGTCGTTTCGGGCATTCAAGGGGATGCAAAAGACCCTGACAAAATTTCGGGGCGCACGTTTGATCAATTGGCCTTTGCGGACCATCCCTATGCGACATCGCGTGATGGAACGCTGGAGTCCGTAGCTGGGCTGACACGCGATGATCTGGTTGCCGCCAAGGATGCCGTTATGGCGCGGGACCGGCTGTTTGTCGGTGCAGTAGGTGATATTACCCCCGAGCAGTTGGGCGTATTGCTGGATGATTTGCTAGGCGGATTGCCTGCGGTCGGGGCGGATATGCCTGCGCGCGCTGAATATCGCCTGAGCGGTGGTGTGACCGTGGTGCCGTTTGACACACCGCAATCGGTGGTGACATTCGGTCTGGAAGGGATCGACCGCGACGACGATGATTTCTTTGCCGCCTATCTGATGAACACCATTCTGGGGGGCAGCGGGCGGCAATCACGCCTGATGGAAGAAGTGCGCGAGAAGCGCGGGCTGACCTATGGTGTTTACAGCTATCTGGTACCGATGGATTATGCCGCGCTGTATATGGGCCGTGTAGCATCGGCCAACGACCGTGTGGCGCAAGCGATTGATGTGATCCGCGACGAGTGGATCAAGCTGGCGGAAAACGGGGTGACCGCTGCGGAACTGGACGGGGCCAAGACCTATTTGACAGGCGCATACCCGTTGCGGTTTGACGGGAACGGGCCGATTGCCAACATCATGGTCGGGATGCAGATGCAGGGCCTGCCGATTGATTATATCGCCACGCGAAACGACAAAGTGAATGCCGTGACGCTGGAGGATATTGCGCAGGTGGCCAAGCGGATGGTGCGCCCAGAGGATCTGCATTTTGTGGTGGTCGGGCAGCCCGAGGGGCTTGAGAACAGTAATTAACCCGAGGTGTGAATGAAGGCGTGAATGCCTGTGGTCGAATCGGGGCGGTTTATGCTAATTCTAGTGGTATGTCCGCACAAAACCCCAATATAGGCGAAAACCGCCCTGTTATCAGACAGCTGGATGATGCCGCGATTAACCGGATTGCGGCGGGCGAAGTGGTGGAGCGGCCTGCCTCGGCAGTGAAAGAGTTGATCGAGAATGCGCTGGACGCGGGTGCAAGGCGCGTTGAGGTGTCCTATGCGGATGGTGGCAAGACCCTGATCCGTGTGGTGGATGATGGTTGCGGGATTTCGGCGGCTGATTTGCCGCTGGCGATGTCGCGTCATGCCACGTCGAAAATTGACGGGTCAGACCTGTTGAACATCCACACCTTCGGGTTTCGGGGTGAGGCGTTGCCGTCGTTGGGTGCGGTCGGGCGGCTGACGATCACGTCGCGCGTGGACGGCGCAGATGCGTCATCGATCCGCGTGGCGGGTGGGGCAATGGAGGCGGTGAAACCGGCGGCGCTATCTGCTGGCACTGTGGTCGAGTTGCGCGATCTGTTTTATGCCACACCTGCACGGCTGAAATTCTTGCGCACGGATCGGGCCGAGGTTCAGGCGATTGGCGATGTGGTAAAACGGCTGGCGATGGCAGAGCCGTTTGTCAGCTTTACCCTGCGCGATGTGTCGGGTGGCGGCGAAGGGCGGCTGACGTTTCGGGCGGATGCCGAAACCGGCGATTTATTTGACGCGCTGCATGGGCGGTTGCGGCAGGTGTTGGGTGCGGAGTTTGCTGAAAATGCGCTAAAAATTGATGCCGAGCGCGAGGGGATTGCGCTGACCGGATACGCGGCCCTGCCGACGTTTTCGCGGGGGTCAGCCGTGATGCAATATCTATATGTCAACGGGCGGCCCGTGCGCGACAAACTGTTGATCGGCGCGCTGCGCGGGGCGTATTTCGATTTTCTGTCGCGCGACAGGCATCCGGCGGCGGTGCTGTTTCTGGAGTGTGATCCGCATCAGGTGGATGTGAATGTGCATCCGGCAAAATCCGAAGTGCGGTTTCGCAATCCGGGTCTGGCGCGCGGGTTGATCGTTTCGGCGTTACGCCACGCGTTGGCGGAAGCGGGGCATCGGGCCTCGACCACGGTAGCGGGCGCAACATTGGGCGCGTTTCGACCTGAGCAGCCAACGGGGCGGGTTTATCAGATGGATCGGCCCTCAACGGGGGCTTTGGCTGCGAGTTATGCGGCGCAGGCCCCAGCATTTGAGGGAGGGTTTGCCGAGGCGTCTGCGCGGTTCGAGGCGCCGATTGAAGCGGATGCGCCCACCGATTTGCCGTTGGGGGCGGCGCGCGCGCAAGTGCATGAAAACTACATCATCGCGCAGACGGCGGATGGCATGGTGATCGTCGATCAACATGCGGCGCACGAGCGGCTGGTTTACGAGAAGCTAAAGGCGCAGATGGCTGAAAACGGTGTGGCGGCGCAGGCGTTGCTGATCCCCGAGATTGTGGAGTTGAGCGAGGGCGATGCGGCGCGTCTGCTGGAGATGGCCGATGATCTGGCGCGGTTGGGGTTGGTGCTGGAACCGTTCGGGGCGGGCGCGATTGCTGTGCGTGAAACGCCAGCGATTTTGGGCGCTATTAATGCCAAGCAGATGATTTTGGATATCCTGGACGAATTGGCCGATCTGGGCGACAGCCTGACGGTGCAGGCGCGGATCGAGGCGATCCTGAGCCGCGTGGCCTGTCACGGGTCAATCCGGTCGGGGCGGCGTATGCAGGCGGACGAAATGAACGCATTGCTACGTGAAATGGAAGCCACGCCGCATTCGGGCCAATGCAATCACGGGCGGCCCACCTACGTGGAGCTGAAACTGTCAGATATCGAGAGGCTGTTTGGCCGAAAATGATGGGCATGCAGGACATTAACGACGCGTTACAGGAGTTTTGGCTGATATTGGCAGGGGCTGGTGCGGTGTTACTGATTCTGTTGTTCATCCTGCTGATCGTGGTGGTGCGCCGCGTGGGACGATCCAGCCGGATGATGGAGCCACTGGGCCAGCAGATCGGCAATTTGGGGCAGCGGGTTCAGGCGCTATCGGACGGACAATCACAGCTGGCGGGCGGGTTAAGCACTGTCAGCCAAACCCAGACTGTGGCGCAGGCGCAGTTGATGAATACGCTGGAGCAACGGCTGGCCGAGGTGCAGGCGAATATGGTCGATACCTTGCATGGGTCTTCGGTGAAAACTACACGGTCGTTGACGGAATTGCAGGAACGGTTGGGAACCATTGATAAGGCGCAGGCCAATATCGAAAAACTGTCGGGGGATGTATTGTCGTTGCAGGATATCCTGTCGAACAAGCAGACGCGTGGGGCGTTTGGCGAAATCCAGTTGAACGATATTGTCGGCAAGGCGCTGCCTGCGGGCAGTTATAAATTGCAGGCGACCTTATCCAACGGCAAGCGGGCTGATTGCCTGATTGATCTGCCCAATCCGCCCGGGCCGATTGTGATCGACAGCAAGTTCCCGCTGGAGGCGTATGAGGCGTTGCGCAATGCTGGTAACGACTGGGAAATGAAAGAGGCGGTCAAAGCGTTCAAGGTTTCCGTCAAGGGGCATATCAAGGCGATATCCGAGCGCTATATCCTGGAAGGAGAAACCGCTGACGGGGCGCTGATGTTTTTACCATCCGAGGCGGTTTATGCCGAGTTGCATGCCAATTTCCCCGAACTGGTGCGCGAGGGATTTGCGGCGCATGTCTGGATCGTATCACCAACCACCTGTATGGCGACACTGAACACCATGCGGGCAATTCTAAAGGATGCGCGGATGCGCGAGCAGGCGGGGGCCATTCGCAAGACGTTGCGCCAGTTGCACCGCGATGTCGAGATGGTGGTGGAGCGGGTTGGCAAGTTGGACACACATTTCAATCAGGCGCGGGCTGATCTGGACGGGATTGGCACGGCGGCAGAACGGGCGGGCAAACGCGCCGCACGACTGGATAATTTCGATTTTGAGGAATTGGCGCCCGAAACAGATGCGGCAAATGTGGTTCCGATTGGAAAACAAGGCGAATAGGCTATGCCCCGGCGCTGATTTCTGCCAATCTGTATCCCGACTCGAAAGGTTCATTTATGCTTGAGATTAGCACCAACAAGATTGCCCGCGTCATTATCCGTGCCCGTGAACTGGGCGCGAAAGTAGGACGGTGGGACCGGACAGGCGACGAGGCAGGCGCAGAAACCATATTGGAAAGCCGTTCCAGTGACGGAACCGAAGCCGAATTGCGCAGCTATATTGCGGACATGAACCGTGACGAGCAAGCCAGTCTGGTGGCGGTGATGTGGATCGGACGCGAGACCTTTGATGCGGCTGAGATCACCGAGGCAATCAAGACCGCGAAACAGGAAGCGGTTGCACCAACCGAGAACTATCTGTTGGGTATGCCGTTACTGGCGGATTATCTGGAAAGCGGTCTGGAGTCGTTGGGGTATTCGGTGGAAGAGGTCGAGGAAGGGTTTTTATAGCCCAGTTGAATGGAGACCCTGACGGGCCGCTTTATATCTCGCACCCTGCGGGCACTCGGGTGGCCGCGCCGCGCGGAGGTATTTCTGACAAGAAGAACCGATAGATTAATCTAGGTGATCCACCACTTGCAGATGTTGCGACAGACGATCCACTTCGCCCAACCACCGTTCCACCAATCGAGGATCGCTGGGCGCTGCGGACACACCGGCGGGGATTTCACGGTTCAGGACAGCTTCGACTGCAAGTGACACCGGCACCGAGACCAGCCGCGCCATGGCGGTGCCGCGTGCGTCGCCATATGCGTCCATCACATAGGTTTTGTGGTAGCTGGGGATGCCTGCGTTTTCAGCCTTTAGTCCAACGCACATGATCACGCGGTCGGGGTCGTCCTCGCCATAGGCGTTGTCGGCCCAGAACTGGTCGGACATTTCCTTTAGGTGGGTATCGTCGGCGGTCTCGACCTTGGTGAACACGTCAGCCCACGCATCGGCCCAGCCGTTCAGGCGGAGGGTTCCGCGCACGAACTCCTTGACCTTCCATGCGGGGTCGAACTGGTAGTCTTTGATGAACGGGATTGAATCGCGGTTCGGGTAGACCTCGAATGTTTCGGGTTGCGGCAGCGGAGCCGCATAGCTGGTGATGGCGTCCCACGGGCGGGTGACGTCCAGTGGTGTGAAGTCGCGAATGGATTTGGACGGCGAGCGCAGCGCCTTGAGCACGCCCAGCGGTGACCAGCTGAATTTATAGCGAAACGGGTTTGGGTGTTTTGGCACGCCGCCGCAATACGAGGTGAACGAGATGTGGTTGTTGGCGTCATAAGCAGCTGAGGCGCGGTAGTCGGCAACCAGCCAGTGGGCCATCAAATGGTCAATGCCGGGGTCGAGGCCGACTTCGTTCACCAAGGCAACGCCGGCTTGGCGGGCTTCCTCGTCCAGCGCACGCATTTCGGGTGCGATGTAGCTGGAGGAGACGAAATGCGCGCCCTTGCTGATGCAAAGTTCGGCCAGTGGCACATGCCAGTCGCCAGGCAGCATCGAGACCACCACATCGCCAGATTGCACCTCGGCGGTGATTGCGTCCATGGTGAAGGCGTTGATACGTCGCGTTATGTCACCAACCGCATCTTCGGCCTTGGCTACTGTGCGGTTCCAGACAGTGACCTCATGTCCTGCTTCAATCAGGCGTCGCAAGCCGGGGATGGCCGATAGGCCGGTGCCGCACCAGTGGATGGTCATTCGCGTATTCCTTTATTTGTAAATCAGTTTGGCGGTTACGATAGATCCAACCAACAGGATCGAGATTAGATTCGCAACAATCAATGGCCATGCGTCTATCAAAATGCCGTAAGTCAGCCATAGCGAAAGGTTGGCGAACATCAGCAAATTGGCCCAGAGCGACAGATCTTTGGTTTCGCGGCTGCCCCATGTTTTGAACACTTGGGGCAGCCAGCAGATCGTGCCTAGGGTAGCGGCGGCATAACCGATGATGGTGACGGGTTCCATTGGTTTAAGCGTTCTTTACGTGGGTGTCATAATCGGCTTTGGCTCGCGCCCAGACGCCAGTATCCAGATCGCCAAGGGTCAGCAGGGAGGGCAAAAGTTGGCCTGCGTAATCTTGTGAAGATTCGACCGGTAGCATTGATGGCAGGTTGTCGATGGCGGTGACGTCCAGCGGCGGGGTTTCGTGCACGCGCAGCGCGGGATTATCCCATGTGGTGGTGCGGTCATAAACCTTGATCGGGGAAAAATCGCTGTCGGGATCACAAGCGACATCGCCGATCACGGATAATTTGCGCGGGTCGGTTTTAGCGGATGCGGGCACAAACACGGGGGTGCCGGGGCTGGCAAAGATGCAGTTGATAAAGATGTCGTGCTGCATGATTTCGGGGAACGGGCCGCCGGATGCGGTTTCGGCCATGTCCCATTTGGTGACCTCAACGTTTAGGGCTGCACATAGATCGGAAGCACCAGTGCCAACGCGGCCCAAGGCACCGATAACGATGGCGGCGGGGCGGGGTGCGTTGGTGGCGTCGAGGGTATTGCGCAGATCATCAAGCAGGGCGTCTTTGTTTCTATATACGCCAACAGGGGCGCAGATGCCGCCATCTTGTTGCGCGGCCCAGCATTTTAGCGATACAGCGGCACCGGCAAATCCGGCCCAGTATCCAAAGGCGGCGACGCGACGGCCGGTTTCATCGACCAGATATTCCAGATCGTATAGGGTGCCACCGCCTGCCGCAAACCGTTTCAGCAGGATTTGGCCCGAAGGCTGCCCCTTGTAGGCGTGGCCGAACAGGATGTGGCGGTGAGTTAACGGCGTGCCGTCTTCGGGCAGTTCTTTTAGGCCAAAGATAATGGCATCCGCAGGGGCGCTGGGCCAGCTGTTTTCCGGCGCTACGTCACAGCCCGCATCCATATAACCCTGAATCTGGATGGCGCGAACCGAGCTATGTTCGACCGTTACCTTTATGCCTGCATCCAGCAAGGCGCGTGCCCCTTCGGGTGTCAGGCCAACACGTTCTTCATTCTGGCGCTGTTCGGCGCGGACCCACAGGTGTGTCATGATCTATCTCCTACGACTTCACAAAATCAGTAGGGGAAGGGCGTCAGAATGCCAATGGCAAAGCGTTAGTCGGAATATATCTCGATATAATTGCCGTCGCTTTTCTGCAGAAGGGTTTCGGTTTTTTCGCCGAAGATATTCTGGCGCACACATTTGATGTCATACATGCCGTTATTCGAGGTTCCCATTACCTCGAATTCCAGATCACAGCGGAAAGACCCGAGCGTGGAAATCTCGCCTTTGTGGTTGTAGGTGATGGTGTAGATCACCTGTGGTTGGGCCTTGGAGCCCTCGATAATCGCATAGATCACGGCCTCGCTGCCGGGGCTGTAATCTACGCTAAGTTCTGGAAAATCGATAAATAGCTTGGCATCGGCGGGCTCGAACGCAGTTGCCATTTGCGGGGCAAGGGCGAGGGTGAACATGGCTAAACTTAGTTTTGGGGCCATAATGCTTCCTTTTGAAACTGGTCTGTTAATCCCAGTTAACATCCCCCAGAAAGATATAGCCAGCCCCGTAGATGGTTTTTATCAGGCGTGGGTTTTTCGGGTCTTCGCGCAGTTTGGTGCGCAGGCGTGAAATGCGCACATCCATCGCACGATCAAAGCTTTCGCCAGCGGTGCCGCCAAGGGTTTCCTGCATTTGTGCGCGGGAAATCAGGCGCTTCGGGCTGTCCAGAAACAGGCGCAACACTTCGCCTTCGGCGTGGCTAAACGGGGTCTCGTGCCCGTCCTTGTCAACCAGAACATAGCTGTCGAACAGGGCGCTCCAGCCTTCAAAACGGGCGCGGTTGGTGGTTTTATCGCTGGGTTTGTTGCTGCGCAAACGGACGCGGACGCGGGCGACTACCTCGGCAGGATCAAACGGTTTGATGATGTAATCATCGGCCCCCAGTTCCAGCCCTGTGACACGATCCTGCACCTGTGCGCGGCCTGATATGATGATGATCGAGGCCCCAGATTCCAGCGCCAGACGGTGTACCAGCGCAAGGCCGTCTTTGTCGGGCAGACCCAGATCAACAAGGCATACATCGGGGGTGGTGTGGGTCAGGGATGCCTCGAATTCGGTGGCGCGGGCGTAGGTGGCGGTTCTGAAGCCAGCCTCTTGCAAAGCATCGGCCAGCATGTGGCGGATTTCGGGCTCGTCGTCCAAAATGGTGACTAAAGGCTGGGTCATTTAGCTGGGGTCCATCGTCATAAAGGCGGCTAGATCATCGGCGGTAAAGGGTTTGGAAATCAACGGGTAGCGGGACGCAGCATCTGTGCGGATTGGGTCATTCGCGGGCAGGGATGTCATTAGGCAGGTGGTGGCCTTTAGGCCGTTTTCCGTCAGACCATCCAGCATTTCGACGCCGGTTTTCCCCCCGATCAGCGAGATGTCGGACAGCACGAAATTGACTCCCTCGAGGGGGGCTAATGTGCTGCCCTCTTCGGCCGAGGTGGCCTCGATCACGCGATGTCCCATGTCGATTAACATCTCGCGCACATTGGCGCGGATGTCGTCGGAATCCTCGACCAGCAGCACCAGTTTTGGGGTTGCTTCTAATGTCGTAAACCGCAAGGGCAGGCGCATTGTAATTACTGCGCCATCTGTGCTGTTGGCCAGTCTCAAATGCCCGCCTGCCAGTTTGGTCAGATCGTAAACCATCGACAGGCCCAGCCCCGACCCCTCAACGCCCTTGGTGGTAAAGAAAGGATCGAGCGCATGTTCCAGCGCCTTATCGCTAAAGCCGCCGCCGGTGTCGGTGACGGTGATTTCCAGCCATGTGTCGCGCACGGGTTTGGTGGTGATGGTGATCTTGCCTCTGTTTGCGCCGATGGCGTCTTTGGCGTTCAGGATCAGGTTCAGCAGGGAATCCTGCAATGATCCGGCATCCAGCAGAACGGGTTGGTCAATGCCGTTGCAATGGCTGTCCAGCGTTACGCCGTTTGGCAGCGTCGGCGTGGCGAGGGTTTTCAGGTCATTCATAAAGCGGCAAAATTCCACCGGGGCAGGGCGCATTTCACGCGGGCCGGACATTTCGGCGATGCGGTTCAACAGGGTGCCGCCACGGCGCGCGGCGGATTGGGTCGCGGTGATCAGCTCTTGTGCATCCGTGCTATGCTCCATGCGTGACAGGCGGCTTTGCATGCCCAGAATGATGGTCAGCAGATTAGCAAAATCATGCGCCAGACCGCTGGTCAGCTGGGCTGCTAATTCGCGTTTGTGGGTCTGGGCAAGGGCGGCTCGAGCTTGGGCCTCTTCGGTTACGTCCATCGACAGGATATAGACGCCGCGCTGGTCGGGATTAAAAGCCACGCGGATACGGCGACTGGAGTCATCATCGGTAAATTCAAACACACTGGCGGTGCCGTTTTGGGCCTTTTCATAGTGCGGCTTGATTTTGGCAAATGCGCTATGCCCCAACGCATCCGCGATGTGCATCCCTAAAATACCGGACGGGCGCGACGGAATGATCGAGGATAGGCGCTGGTTAGAGTAGGTGTAGTTTCCGTCCTCATTCACATGCGCAATGTGGGCGGGCATCATTTCGGTGGTCATCCGTGTGCGGGCTTCTATCTCGGTCAACTGGTGCTTAGCCTCTTCCAGTGCGGCGTTGGTGGCGGCCAATTCGCGGTTGGTTTGAGACAGGCGTTCGGTGTGGGCCAGCAACTGGTCTGACAGCTCGTCGGTGCGCCCACGCAGCAGTTTTTCCTGATCCTTGATCGCGGTGATGTCCGTGTACACGGTGACCCAGCCACCTTCGGGCAGGGGGCTGCCTTCGACCGAAATAGTGCAACCGTTGGCGCGGGTGCGTTCCATATAATGCGCCCTGAACGCGCGGGCCTGATCAACGCGTGAAGTGACGAATTCGTCCAAATCATCAACCTCGCCATATTCGCCACGCTCGGCCAGATAGCGGATCGTATCACTAAAATGTGCGCCGGGGGTGCACAGGGTTTCTGGCAGGCCGAACATTTCCTTGAACGGGCGGTTCACCCGCACACAGCGCAGGTCACTGTCATAGATAGACAGAGCCTGCTGGATCAGGTTCAATCCGGCGCGGGTCAGGTTTTCTGTGGTTGTTTTCGACGGTGCCAAGTGCTGCGATCCTTTCGCTATATCGCTACCATCCGAATGGCCCCCGCGAAAGGGCTGTTACAATTCGTAAGGTTTGCGCAAAAGTCAGGAAAAATTTGACCTTCAGGAAAAACCCGTCACGCTAGGGCAAATAAAGAATCGTCTGAGTATGGGCGGGCCGTCGGAAAACCGGCGGATGGGAGGATAAGACTTGGCAAACGCGACTATGGATTCAATTCCTGCCCTGTTGGCGCGCAATGCGGCGACGTTTGGTGACAAAGCGGCCTATCGTGAGAAAGAATACGGTATCTGGCAGCGCTGGAACTGGGGCGAAGTGGCCGACGAGGTTGAGGCGCTGGCGCTGGGTTTCCTGAACCTTGGAATTCACGAGGGCGATTTTGTAGCCATCATTGGCCGCAACCGCCCGTATTTCTATTGGGCGATGGTTGCCGCGCAATCGGTCGGGGCGATCCCCGTGCCACTGTATAACGATGCCAACGCCGAAGAGATGGAATATGTGTTGTCGCATTGCGGCGCGCGTTTCATTGTGGTCGAGGATCAGGAGCAGGTCGACAAGGTGATCGAAATTCAAGAGCACCTGCAGCAGTTCGAGCATATGATTTATCTGGATCCACGCGGATTGCGTAAATATGATCACCGCCGCCTGCACGAATTTTCCCATGTTCAGGAACAGGGCCGCGCGTCGCGTGATGAATTTTGCCCTGAATTGCACGCCCGCACCGCGCGTCTGAACATGGATAGCACCTGTGTGATGCTGTATACGTCCGGCACCACCGGTAAGCCAAAGGGCGTGGTGCTGTCGAACCGCAACGTGATTGTGACCTCGAAAAACTCTTGCGAGTTTGATCATCTGGTGCCTGGCGATGAGGTGCTGGCCTATTTGCCGATGGCGTGGGTCGGTGATTTCATTTTCTCCATTGGGCAGGCCTATTGGACGGGGTTCTGTGTGAACTGCCCTGAGTCTGCCGAAACAATGATGACCGATCTGCGCGAAATCGGGCCGACCTATTATTTTGCGCCACCGCGGTTCTTTGAAGGTCAGTTGACCAGCGTGATGATCCGGATGGAAGATTCCGGCCGTTTCAAAAAGAGGCTGTTTGATAAATACATGGCAGTCGCCCGCAGGGTGGGACCGGCAATACTGGATGGCAAACCTGTTGGGTTTATGGATCGTCTTAGCTACTGGTTGGGCAACCTGTTCGTTTACGGCCCGCTGAAAAACACGCTGGGCCTTAGTCGTGTGCGGGTTGGCTATACGGCGGGCGAGGCGATTGGACCGGAGCTATTTGAATTCTACCGCTCCATCGGGATTAACCTGAAACAGCTTTATGGCCAGACCGAAGCGACCGTGTTTATCACCCAGCAGCCGGATGGCGAAGTGCGGGCTGATACGGTGGGGGTGCCGTCGCCTGATGTTGAAATCAGGATTGCGGACAATGGCGAGATTTTCTATCGCTCACCCGGTGTGTTCGAGGAATATTACAAGAACCCCGAAAGCACCGTTGACACCAAGGATGCTGAAGGCTGGGTGGCCACGGGCGACGCTGGTTTCATCGAAAAAAGCAGCGGCCATTTGCGGATTATCGACCGTGCCAAAGATGTGGGAAATCTGGCTGATGGCAGTATGTTCGCGCCGAAATTCGTTGAAAACAAGCTGAAGTTTTATCCCGACATTCTGGAATCAGTGGTGTTCGGATCGGATCGTGATAAATGTGTGGCGTTTATCAATATTGACCTGACGGCGGTCGGGAACTGGGCCGAGCGTAACAACGTCGCCTACGCGTCCTATCAGGAATTGGCAGGCCACCCCGAGGTTTACAAAACCATCGCGGCGCACATCGCAGAGGTGAACAAATCTGTGGCGCAGGACGAAATGTTGTCGGGCTGCCAAGTGCATCGGTTTTTGATCCTGCACAAGGAACTGGATGCAGATGACGGCGAAATGACCCGCACTCGTAAGGTGCGCCGCAAGATTGTGGGCGAGAAATTCGCCGATCTGCTGGAGGCGCTCTATGGTGGCAAGGACGAAATCTATACCGAAACCGAAGTGACATATGAGGACGGGCGCAAAGGCTCGATCAGTGCCACGCTGGAAATCCGCGATGTGGCGGTGCAGCCGGTAAATCAGAAGGTGGCGGCAGAATGAACGAAATGACTGATAACTCCACCGTGGGCTACATGACCGAAGACGGTCGCCAAATCGGTGGCACGATGATGGAGATGAAAAACATCACCCTGCGGTTTGGCGGTGTGGTGGCGATTGAAGACATCAGTTTTGACATCTTTGAGGGCGAAATCCGCGCCATCATCGGCCCGAACGGGGCCGGGAAGTCGTCGATGCTGAATGTGATCAGTGGATTTTACCATCCGCAAGAAGGCGAAGTTTGGTTCCACGGTGAAAAACGTCCCACGATGCGGCCCTATAAGGTGGCGCAGCAGGGGATTGCGCGGACGTTCCAGAACATCGCGCTGTTCAAGGGGATGAGCACGCTGGACAATATTATGACCGGCCGGATGACCAAGATGAAATCATCAATGTTGGCTCAGGCGATCTGGTTTGGCAAGGCGGCCCGCGAGGAAGCCGAGCATCGTCAAAAGGTCGAGGAGATCATAGATTTTCTTGAAATTCAGGCGATCCGCAAGACTCCTGTGGGGCGTTTGCCTTACGGATTGCAAAAGCGTGTTGAACTGGGCCGTGCGCTGGCGGCGGAACCGAAACTGCTGCTGCTGGACGAGCCAATGGCGGGGATGAACGTCGAGGAAAAAGAGGACATGAGCCGCTTTATTCTGGATGTGAACGACGAATTTGGCACCACAATAGCGCTGATCGAACACGACATGGGCGTGGTGATGGATATTTCCGACCGCGTGGTGGTGATGGATTACGGCAAGAAGATCGGCGATGGCACGCCTGCCGAAGTGCTGGCCAATCAGGACGTGATTGATGCCTATCTGGGGGTGAGCCATGATTGATTTACACAAAGATTTACACACGGGGGGCGCGCATAATGTCTGCTAATTTCTATTATGGCGTCGAGGTTTTCCTGAACGGGCTGATGGCTGGCGTGATGTATTCACTGGTTGCGCTGGGCTTTGTTCTGATCTTCAAGGCATCCGGCATTTTCAACTATGCCCAAGGCGTGATGGCGCTGTTTGCGGCGATGACGCTGGTCGGCATCCAGAACGGGCAGGTTCCATTTGCACACCTGATCAACGCGATATTCGGCACCCACGTCAAAGAATTCGGCTGGCAAGTGCCTACCTTGCTGGCGATCCTGCTGACGGTGGGGGTGATGATATTATTTGCCTTCATTGTGGAGCGATACGTGCTGAAACATCTGGTCAATCAGGAGCCGATTATCCTGTTTATGGCCACCATCGGGCTGGCCTATTTCATGGAAGGCTTTGGCGATCTGATGTGGGGCGCCGATGTTAAGAAACTGGATGTGGGTATTCCGCAGGGCGGCAATACATGGGTCGAGGAAAACACGGCGTTTCTGGGCGGCGAGGAGTTCTACGGCTTCTATATCGACTCGCTGGATATTGTCGCGGCGATTGTGGCGATTATTCTGGTGGCGTCACTGGTGCTGTTCTCGCAATACACCAAAACTGGTCGCGCGTTGCGGGCGGTGGCGGATGACCATCAGGCGGCGCTGTCCGTCGGGATTTCATTGCGCACTATCTGGGTGATTGTCTGGTCCATCGCTGGGTTCGTTGCGTTGGTCGCTGGCATCATGTGGGGCTCCAAATCGGGGGTGCAGTTCTCGCTGTCACTGATTGCATTGAAAGCGCTTCCGGTGCTGATGCTCGGCGGTTTCACCTCAATCCCCGGCGCGATTGTCGGTGGGCTGATCATCGGGGTGGGTGAAAAGATGTTCGAGTTTCTGATTGGTGCGCCTTACCTAGGCGGGGCCACCGAAAACTGGTTCGCCTATGTGCTGGCGCTGCTGTTCCTCGTCTTTCGGCCCCAAGGGCTGTTCGGCGAGAAGATTATCGAGAGGGT
>NZ_JBSMEZ010000147.1:0-14642 GCF_056498605.1 Profundibacter sp. | reverse complement strand
GGCCATGACATAATCAATGGCGTAATTGCTGGATTGCGCTTCGATTGTCGCCCCGTCTTTGGAAAACGCCATTGAAGTGACAGAGCTTGCGACGGTTGTGGTTTGGTTCGTCGCCATCTCGCCGTTTATGGTCATGTGTTGTTGGGATGCTTGGCCAAATACCTCGGAGGTGACCTGAAAAGATAACCCCTCACGTAATTGCGTAGGCAGGTTCATCAGGTCAATGCCAGTGGCAGGGATCGCCAGTGTGTTGCTGTATTCCATACTATCCATAGTCATAGCAAAGGTGGATTCAACATTGCCGGTAATTGCATCTTTGCCGGTAAAAATGCCGTTCGCAGCCACCGCGCCATAAGAAATGTTCTGGGAAACCCGAAGCAACGTGCCCGAAGCAATCGTGGCCTCGCTTGCAATATCATCCATTGTGAAGTTGAACTTTAGGTCAAAGTCTGTGTCTTGCACATCCAGCCCCGTGACGTTCAGGCTGGTTACCTCTATTTCCGCGCTGCCTATTTCGGATATGACGGTAAATTCGTCAGGGTCACCCGAAACATGTGCGCTGTAGTCTTTGATCCGGTAATCCATTGTTGCGGTGGCAAAGATATCATTTGGCAGGGTCAGCGCCATTGCCATCGGCATGTTGTCGGGGACTTTGATATCAACCGTGCCATCGCTATTCTCGATCAGATCGAAACCCGTTGTGGTGATGGTGATTGATCCCAGTTCAAACGGAAAGTCCGCTGATAATTTCAGATCACTAATACTCAGCCGGTTGCCCGATTGGGCCTTGGTTGCGTTTACGTCCATCCCGAAGGCCTGATATAGGGATGTAAAGCTGTCCCAAACGTCATTTGCGCTGACTGCAGCCAGCGTGGGCGTGGCCATGCATGTGACAAGGGCGGTCGTGGTGCCAAGGCGGGCAAGATGAGTCATGGGAAAACCTTTTACTGTGGGTATGAATATAGCCTACTTCAGGCGTTTGCCGTTGGCCAGAACTTGGCCATCGCCGGTAACTTCAAGGTCGGAAATCAGCGTGTCGTCGCCATCGCCTGCAATGGTGAACAGGCTTAGCGCCATGCGAACGCCCATTGCCTCGTCTGCGGGCATCAGGCCCATCTCGATCAAGGTGTCGATCAACGCATTGCCGCCGGTTAGCTTCAGATTCATCGTGCCGGTCGGGGCAGGAACACCGTCGAATGTTTCCAGATCATCGTTGTTAAAGGTGAAATCACCAGCGCCTGTCAGGTTGATGCCTGCGCCCGTTACTTGCAGTGCGTTCAGGGTCAGGGCGTGCAGCTCGCCTTTGATCGCGGTGTTCTTGGCCTCTTCGGATTCAGCATCCATGACGTCAATCAGCCAGTTGCCCATACCGGTCATATCCAGATTAACCGTTGCGGGGGCGTGTGATAGCAGCGTGGTTGGGTCAATCAGGCGCCACAAATCCTCGCCCACCCAGAGGTCGGCAATTTTATATTGGATGGTGAAGGGTGCGGGTGTGGTCGATTTGTTGACCGGCGCTATCGTATTAAAAGATGTTTCACCTATCGAAAATTCGACAGTGGGAATAGGGATACCGCCGATTTTTGCCGCCATTTTCGTGTCAATAGCGCTGCCGCCATAGCGTATAATTTCGCGGTCCAGCGCAAGAGACATCCCGCCAGACGCAACAGACATTGTGCCGGAAACCGGTTGATCATCTTCTGGAACTGACAACGCACTGCTGATTGCCCCGTGGGTAAGGTCGGCACTGAGGGCAAATCCTGCCTCAAGGGCGGCGGGCATTTGTTCTGGGCCCATACCGATAGGGACGGTGACGACGACAGCTTGCTTGATGTCGGCGATTGAGGCCGCAAGGGTCACATCCATATCTTCCTCGCTATCGGCAACACTGAAATCGAGGGATATGGCACCTAGGGCCAGTTTTTGGATCACATCAATCAGGCCATCGGATTTAGAACCAAACGAAAATTCTAGGCTGCCGTCGCTAGAGGTAAGCGTGGCCTCTGCCGCTTCGTTGTCGTCAGCAAAAGAGAAATAGCTGTTGATTGATCCGTAGCCACCGCCGAAATTAAAGATGATACCGGCGTCTAGCAGTTCGGTTGGTGCGTCAGTTTTCAGGTTTGTGGGGATGACGAAATCGGTATTGCCGTGCAGATCGGTAAATGATCCGTTCCAGACATAGGCTTTGCCTGGCTCGCCGGGTTCTTTCACGTCCATATCATAGGCGAACTCTCCGATGGTGAAATCAGACAGTATCTCATCAAAATCACCTAATTTCACAAGCGAGGTGCCGGACACCGCCTTTAGGGTCAGGTCGATCTTTGCGTTTTCGACAGGCTCGCCCTTGTCTAGCATTTCAGTCAGGGTGAGCGAGATTTCGTCAGCTTGAATGCTGTTCATGATAGCATCAGGCGAGCCGCTGACGATATGGGACAGGCCGACTTGATGTTGGTTGAATGCAAAGGTAATTTCACCGCTCTTGAATGTAACGGGTGTGTCCGTTGCTATAATGACTTCGACGGAGCCATCACCTCGATTGCGATAGCCAATCGGACCTAAAGCCATAGTGGTAGGTCCTCGGCCTTCGTCAAACTCCTTAGAAAGGATCAATTTGTTGATGGTCAGGATGTCGCCTGACATTTCCTCCTCAAACTGCAATTCATAACCGGCATCTGATAATCTGTCATGCCAGCCATCCCAAACTTCTTTTGCCGTAATTTCAGCAAAGGCTGGGGTGGTGGCGATCAGAGTGGCAAGGGCGGTGCTGGTGCAAAGCTGTGTCAGGCGGGTCATACAATTACTTTCGTTCCGGATGAATTCCAGCCAGTTTCAACCGATGCGCCGCCAATATCAAGCCGAAACGAAAATGGGCCGCGAGGGGATGTCCTTCGCGGCCCATTCGAAAAATTGTGTTTAGGTTACTTCAGGCGTTGGCCGTTGGCCAGGATTGACCCGTCGCCATTGACTTCGATTTTCGAGGTCAGCGTATCGTCGCCATCGCCAACAACCGCGAACAGACCCATCATCATGCGGGCTCCCATGGCTTGATCTTCGGGCAGAAGGCCCATTTTAACCAAGTTGTCCATCAGGCCATTGCCGCCCGTGAGTTTCAGGTCCAGCGCGCCTGTCGGGGCAGGCAGGCCATCAAAGGTTTCCAGATCGTCGTTGTTAAAGGTGAATGCTCCAGCACCCGTCAGATCGGCCCCGGCCACTTTCACTTGCAATGCTTTCAAAGTCAGCGCGTGCAGTTGGCCCGGAATGTCGGTATTCATGGCCTCATCGCTTGTTGGGTCCATGATGTCGACCAGCCAATTGGCTTTGCCGTCAAGTTCCAGATTGATCGTGGCCGGATCGCGCGACAGGATGGTGCCTGGATCGATCATGTTCCAGATGCCGTCACTAACAGTAAAGTCACCCAGTTTGACGGTCATGCCAAAATCTGCGGGTGCGTCGGATTTATTGACAGGCATCAGTAGGTTGAACACGCTTTCGGCGATGGTGATATCAACAGGGAATGGAAAATCAGAGCTGGTGAACGACGCTTTGGTGCCCACAGCTGTCCCGCCGTAGTTAATGCTATCGCGGTCCATGCCGAAATTTAGATTGCCCGAGTCGGATGTAGATGACCCCGTCACCTCGGTGCCGCTATCGGTCGAGGAAAATTCGTATCCGCCTGCACCCCAAGTCAACCCGCCTTTGGCAGCAAAACCAGCCGTCAATGCGGCGGCGAACTGTTCAAAGTCCACACCATTCGGGATCATGCTGTCGGAGTTGCCTTTGAAATCAGCGATAGAGCCTTTGACAGCCATTGCGAAAGACCCGCCGTCAGGTTCCTTGATTGCGAAGTCATATGTCAGCATGTCGGTGGCAAATGCCTGAACCATGTGGCGAATGTTGCCTGTGGTGCTGACGGTGCTGCCGGATAAATTGGTCAGGATCACATCAAGCTTGGCGTCATCCACCTTGTCGCCTTCAATCATCAGATCAGCGATAGAAATACCCATTTGTGCGGCAGAATAAGTATAGGTCATTTCCGCAGCCGAGCCACTGACGACCATCGACATATCGGACAGGTTGTAGTTCATCGTAACCGAAAACTGGTCATCGGCGCTGATTGCCACCGGCATGGTTTCCGGCATCATGACAGCCACAGTTCCGTCGCCCTGACCTTTGAAGGTCAATGTGCCAAAGCTGACTTTAACAGTGCCTCCGTCCTCGGGGAGGGGCATTGCAATGATCAGGTCATTGACGGTTACAGTGTCGCCAGATGCTTCATCTTGGGATGTGATTTCATAGCCAAAACCGGCTATGTAATCATGCCAATCTTGCCAGACTTCTGTAGCGGTAACTTCGGCAAATGTTGCCGTGCTCCCTAATAAAGTGATAATTGCGGCGGAACCACCAATTGATTTCCAGTTTGTCATGACGAACCCTTCGTAGTTAAAATAATGACTTGGCGTATAAGTGTACGCGAAACGTGCTGTATTCAAGTGCAAGATGGCACTATTCATGATGTGAAGAGTGTTTTAGCCTGATATCATCATGAGGGATAGATAAATGGACGAAATAACCGGAAAGATGGTATTAATAACGGGGGCGAGCCGCGGAATAGGGGCGGCTGCTGCGCGGGAATTTGCCGATGCGGGGGCCAATGTGGTGCTTTTGGCGCGGTCCGGGACCGCAATCAATGATCTGGCGGCGGACATTGGGCCATCAGCATTGGCAATAACCTGCGATGTCAGCCGGTATGGCGATGTTGAAACAGCGATGCATACTGCCGTTGCCAAATTCGGCACACTGGATGTGGTGATCAACAATGCCGGTGTGATTGAACCGATTTCGGCTCTTGTCACCTCGGACCCCGATGCGTGGGGCCAAGCGATCGATATCAACCTGAAGGGTGTCTATTACGGTATGCGGGCGGCAATGCCGATCATGCAGGCGGCGGGTGGTGGCACGATCATCACTATCAGTTCCGGCGCGGCCCATAACGCGCTTGAAGGGTGGAGCCATTATTGTTCTTCCAAGGCAGGGGCGGCGATGCTGACCATGTGCGCCCACAAGGAAGGCGCGGGTGCGGGCATTCGCGCGATGGGCCTATCGCCTGGCACCGTTGCCACCGAAATGCAGCGCGAGATCAAGGCGTCTGGGATTAATCCGGTCAGCGCGATGGAGTGGGAAGACCACATCCCACCTGAATGGGTGGCCAAAGCCATGATGTGGATGTGCACGGCAGATTCGGATGAATATCTGGGGCAGGAAATTGCCCTGCGAGACGAAGATGTCCGCGCGCGGCTGGGGCTGGTCTGAATGATTGACCTGAACAAGGACGGCGGGCTGTGGACGGTGACGATCCGCCGTCCCGACAAGGCCAATTCCCTGACCAAGGACATGCTGGAGCAATTGGCGGATATTGCCGAGGCTGCTGCTGATGCAAAGGTGCTGGTGATCACGGGCGAGGGCCGTGTGTTCAGCGCTGGCGCCGATCTGGATGAGGCCCGCGCGGGGCTGGCGACTGATCCGGTGTGGGAACGGTTATCGGGCGCTGTTGCCGCCGCCCCCTGCCTGACCATCGCGGTCTTGAACGGCACATTGGCGGGCGGGGCGTTTGGCATGGCCTTGGCCTGCGATTTGCGCATCGCGGTGCCCACGGCCAAGTTTTTCTATCCGGTGATGAAGCTCGGCTTTTTGCCACAACCCTCCGACCCTGTGCGTATGCGCGCCCTGATCGGCCCCGCCCGCACAAAACTGGTGCTGATGGCGGGTCAAAAGATCACGGCACAGGAGGCGCTGAATTTTGGGCTGGTGGATCGGTTGGTTGAAGGTGATAAGATGGCGGTTACGATCACGGAATTGATCGCAGATGTGCTGGTGGCAAAACCAGATGTGTTAAACGGCATCAAAGAAATGTGTAGTGGTTAGGAGCGTTCAATGGACGGGCAACCCGAGATTATCCAAAAGGCGATAGGTTATTTTAATCAGGGCTGGGAATTGGCTCAAGGTTGGTTGCTTAGTCCTGCCGCATGGTCACAATTCGGCCTGCTGATCGCGGCATTCCTATTGGCTTTGCTGGTCAGTCGCAAACTATCGCCGATCCTGACAAAGGCTATAACGCCCGCAGAGGAACAGACATCCTACATCGCCCAAACACGCCGGTTTGTGCTGATCTTCTTGCCGCTGTTGCTACCATTGTTGGCCTATGTGTTCACCGGATTGGGTGAACAGATCACCCGCTCGATCTTTGGCTCGGGCGCGGTCATTGCTTTTGGTAAACGGGTGTTCCTGTTCTTGGCCGCTCGCGCCTTGGTGCGCGATATCGTCAAGGACAGCTTCTTGAAATTACTGGGAAAATACATCCTGATCCCGGCGATGGCGCTTTATGCGCTGGGCGTTCTGGATGATGTCACAGCTTATCTTACGGCAACAACTGTGTCGCTTGGCAACATCTCGTTTTCCGCAATGGCACTTGTGCGCGGCGTGATTGCAGGCAGCCTGCTGTTCTGGTTTGGCCGCTGGTCGAATGACCAGAGCGCCGCCTATATCGGCAAGCAGGATGAAATGCGACCAGCCACGCGGCAACTGGCGGTCAAAACCGCCGAGATCGCGATTTTCGGCGTCGCGTTTTTGATGTTGATGAACATCATGGGGATCAACCTGTCGACCCTTGCGGTGCTAGGCGGCGCGATTGGTGTGGGGCTTGGGTTTGGTCTGCAAAAGATCGCCTCGAACTTTATCTCGGGTGTTATTCTGCTGCTTGAAGGTCAGGCCACCGTTGGCGATTATGTCGAGCTGGATGGCGGTGAATCCGGCACTATTATCAAGATGCTGGCACGCGCGACGATCCTTGAATCCTATGACGGGCGCTGGATTGTGGTGCCCAACGAGGACTTTATCACAACCCGGGTTGTGAACTATTCCGACAGTGGATCAGCCAACCGGTACGAGGCACCGTTTAGCGTGTCCTATGACACCGACATCAACAAAATTCCCGCCATTGTCGAGGCGGCCGTGGCCAAGCACAAAGACATTTTGAGCAAACCTTATCCACCGGATTGCGAGCTGCGCGGATTTGGTGACAGCGGCATAGATTTTGCGGTGGAATTCTGGGTCAACGGGATTGATGACGGGGATAATAAATACACATCCGACGTTCTGTTTCTGGTCTGGAATGCGCTGAAAGAAAACGGTATCCAGATTCCTTACCCGCACCGTGTGATCGAGATCAAAGGCGGGATGCCAAGTGCCTGATGCGTTGGTGATTGGGGCTGGTCCCGCGGGGCTGATGGCGGCCGAGGAACTGGCGCGATCCGGACGCCAAGTCATTGTTATTGATGCAAAACCATCGGTGGGACGCAAGTTTCTGATGGCGGGGAAATCGGGGTTGAACCTGACCAAGGACGAGCCGTTTGAAGCGCTGCTCTCGCGGTATGGCGCGGCATCTGTTCCTTTGCAGGGTATCCTGAAAGAGTTTGACGCAGACGCGGTTCAAAACTGGGCACGGGGCTTGGGCCAAGAGGTGTTCACGGGGTCCAGCGGGCAGGTATTTCCAAAGACAATGAAAACCTCGCCGCTGTTGCGGGCGTGGCTGATCCGGTTGAATGAAATGGGTGTCGAGTTTCGCACCCGCTGGCGCTGGATTGGCTGGGGGGACGGGTTTGAATTTGAAACCCCCGAGGGCGTTCAATCGCTCATGCCCAAGGTCTGTGTATTGGCTCTGGGCGGGACCAGTTGGGCGCGGTTGGGGTCAGACGGGGCGTGGGCGGATTTGCTGGCTGCCAAGGGGGTGGAACTGGCTGCGTTCCAGCCTGCGAACATGGGGTTTTGCGTGGACTGGTCGCCTTATATGGCCAAGCATTTTGGCGTGCCTGTTAAAGGTATTGCGCTGATAACAAATGACAATTCCGTGCGCGGAGAATTTGTGATCTCGCGACGCGGGGTCGAGGGAAGCGGTATATATGCGGTGTCCAAAGCGATGCGCGACGGGGCGGCATTGATGCTAGATCTGTTGCCGGACTGGAGCGTGGACAGGGTGCGGGAGCAGCTGGCCAGACCACGCGGCAAAACCACCGTGATGAACCATATGCGTAAGGCGTTGAAGCTGGATGCGGTCAAGCTGGCCTTGCTACAAGAGTTCGCGCGGCCCTTGCCAAATGATGCCGCTGAGTTGGCCAAAGTGATCAAGGCGCTGCCGGTCGAACACAGCGGTCCGCGCCCGATGGACGAAGCGATTTCAACGGCGGGCGGGGTGGCTTTTGCTGGCCTGACCGACGGGTTGGAATTGAAGGCTGTGCCATCGGTTTTTTGCGCGGGCGAAATGCTGGATTGGGAGGCCCCGACGGGAGGCTATTTGATCACCGGATGTCTGGCCACAGGAAGGTGGGCGGGGCGGGCGGCGGCAGAGGTTGCGAATCAATAGGTAAACAAGGGGTTTAGGGCGAAATTTGGGATATGAAAATCATATGAATTCCATATGAATCGCATATGAGGAATTTTGCTAAATCCTGTGCTTAACGCAGCGTTCGGTAGCCTATAGCGGCAAAGGCGCAGTTTGGCGCATTGAGGAGCGCAGGGCAGCATTTCGTAGCCATTCCAGCAATCGGGGCGCGGTTTCGACCCGCACCACTTTCATGCCACGCAGTTGTGCAATGTCCAATGCGGCGGCCAAACTCAGAGTGGTGAAATCCCACCGGTCAGAGGGTGTGAAAACCTCGTCGAAATGCGCCTCGATCCATGCCAGAATTTGTGTAACTCTATGGGTTTCATAATCCAGAACGACTTGTGAGGGGCATCGGCGGGCCGTGCATTCTCCCGTAGCCAAACGGCAATGCTGTCAAGTAGGCCGGTGGCGATGTTGCGCTGGGTTTGTTTCGATGGGGCTTCATGCGCCAGCCATCTGGGCGTGTCTAATAGGCTATCAATATAGTGGCAGATATCGCGGGTGTCTGCGATTAACGGCTGTCGCCGTGAACCAGCGTTGGCACACGTGCAAGCGGGGTGGTCTGAAAGAGGCTGGTTTTGGCGTCACGGGTTTGAGCCGAAATAAAGTCTGTTTTACCGGCAAGACCCGCGTCAATGATCGCCACTCGCGCGATGCGGGCATAGGGAGAGTTGGGGGTGTAGTAGAGGTGGATCATTTTAGGCATCCTTTGTGCGGGCGGTTAAAGGGCCGGAAGGATTTTTGAAAAATCCTTGGTAAAATTCTTTGGAAGAATTTTGGGGCTATCGCGCGGCGAGCATTGCCAGTCGAACCAATGTGCGTTCCATTACTGCCATGGCGGGGGCGCGGCTGGTTGAACGCAGTTGCAGGTCTGTGTCCGTTAACATGGTCAGGGCGATTTCCAGTTTGCGCGATCCCCATTGCTGTAATTGGCGCTGCATCCGGTCGCGGCGCGGGCCGAACACAGGCGGACGTAAGCCGCCGATGCCCGAGGGGTTATTGGCCGCCGCATAAAGGATGCGAAAATGGCGGGTGGCGCCGATGCACAACCCGACAGGTTGCACGCCTTGGCTTGCCAGTTTGCTGATGATTGGCCCGACTTCGCCCTTGCGCCCCTCGGCGACGATGTTCAGCACATCATCCAACGCCGCCTCGGTCGAGGTGGGGGCGCAGGCGGTGATGTCTTCGACTGATAAAGGTGTGGCGTCATTCAGTTTATAGAGGCTGATTTTCTCGATAACCTGACGGAAATCACCTGGCCCGATGTCGCGCGACAAGGAAACCAGTGCGCCCATTGCGTCGGGCGGGATGTTCACCAGACCACCCTTGGCAAGGTCTGCTTCGATCTCGGATTTTGAAGGCGGGTCATCGTAGATGCCAGCCGCGTAGGCGTTGTTATGCGCCTCGAATGCTTTGCGAAGTGCGGAGCGTGCATTGAGCTGTTTTGCGGTGACGATAATTTGCGCATCGCCCTCGCGCCAGTCGTTTAGGGCCGCCGCGATGACCTTGGCTAACCCGTCGGCCGCATCCTCGACAAAGGCGACGCGAGGGCCGGGGAAGAACCCTTGCGAGGTGATTGCGTCCATCAACAGGGCAGGATCCGAGCGCAGGTCCGAGGCCGGAATGCGGGTCAGGCGCATTTCTTCTTCGCCGGTTTTGCCGACCAGCGCCTTGATTATCTGTTGGCGTTTCAGGGCCACGCGCATGGCGTCACCGCCGTAAATCAAGATGCCAGTGCGTTTTGGGTCGGGTTTGGCGAAATATCCGGATGCTTCGCGCGGGGACAGCTTCATTGGGCCCAGCCACCCGAGGTGGCGATCAAACGGTTGGTGATCTGGTCGGCCAGAATGATCATCAGACGGGCGTGGGCGCTGCGTTGGGCGGTCAGGGTGCTGACGGTGTTGCCGGTGGCCGAGTAGCTGGTGAAATTGTCGACTGTGCCGGAATGGATGACGGTCCCCGTGCCAGTGTTGCGCACCGCGTAATTGACCGCACCCAGCACGTTATAACGGGTGATTTCCTGCGCGGGTGTGATGCCAAGATCATCTTCGGTTAAGGTCAGGGTGTAGGACAGCGCGTATTGCGCTGCTTGGGGTTGGCCAAGCCGTTCCTCGAGCCTGCGCACGAGGTTAAAACCGTTTTGGGTGTTAGGTGCGTCCACTTCGATGCTGCCGCGCAAGTTGGCGGCGGGTCCGGTTGGCCCATAAGCGGGCTGAAAGCCGCAAGCCCCCAGTGCTGCGAGCGACAGGATCAGGGTTCTGCGTGTGATTTTGTTATTAAATGACGACATTCACAATCCGGCCCGGCACAACGATTACCTTTTTGGGCGACCCACCGTCGAGCGCCTTGATCACAGCTTTGTCCGCCAGCGCGATTTTTTCAACCTCTTCCTTTGGCATGTCTGCGGGAACGGCGATTTGTGACCGACGTTTGCCGTTGATCTGGATCGGCAAGGTTACGGTGTCATTGACCAGCATCGCGGGGTCGGCCACTGGCCAAGCGGCCTGTGTGATCAACCCTTCACCGCCTTGGTGTGCCCAGATGGCCTCGGATAGATGCGGGGTGAAGGGGGACATCAACTGGGCCAGCACTTTGATGGCCTGTTTTTGCGCAGGCTGGCTCGCGTCTGATTTTGACAGGGTGTTGGCGAAGGCATAGATTTTGGCGATCGAGGTGTTGAAGGCAAAGCCCTCGATGCCAGCTGTCACATCATGGATGGTGTGGTGCATGGCGCGCAGCAGATCGTCGTCATCTTTGGCCGAGCCCTCACTGATTTTGCTGATGCGGTCGCACAGGCCCCAGACGCGGGTCAGGAATTTATGCGAGGCTTCGGCACCGGATGCGGTCCATTCCACATCGCGTTCAGGCGGGGAATCGGACAGCACGAACCAGCGGGCGGTGTCGGCGCCGTAGGCGTCAATAATCGACACCGGATCGACCACGTTTTTCTTGGATTTCGACATTTTCGCCGAGGGGATGATTTTTAGCGGCTCATTGGTGGCCTTGACGGTTTTGGTTTCTAAATCAACGTCTTCGGGCAGGTGATAGACAGGGCGGCCTTTGTCGTCCTCGGTTTGGTAAATCTCGTGCGTTACCATGCCTTGGGTGAACAGGGCATTGAACGGCTCGTTGGTGCCTTGGGGCAGGTGGCCGGTGATGTTCATGGCGCGGGCGAAGAAGCGGGAGTAGAGCAGGTGCAGGATCGCGTGTTCAACCCCGCCGATGTATTGATCGACATTCATCCAGTAGGCGGCGTCGTCCAGATCGGTAGGGGTTTTGGCATGTGGTGAGGTGAAACGGGCGTAATACCATGAGGAATCGACGAAGGTATCCATGGTGTCGGTTTCACGCTGGGCTGGTTTGCCACAAGACGGGCAAGGCACATCGCGCCATGTCGGGTGGCGGTCCAGCGGGTTTCCGGGGATGTCGAATGTGACATCATAGGGCAGCTCGACCGGCAGGTTTTCCTTTTTCTCGGGCACCACGCCGCAGTCGTCACAATGCACCACAGGGATTGGGCAGCCCCAGTAGCGTTGGCGTGACAGGCCCCAGTCACGCAGGCGGTATTGCACTTTGCCTTTGCCCAGTCCCTTTGCCTCGAACCAGTCAATCGTCGCCTCGACACCTTCGGCGCTGCTGACATCCGCAAGGCCCGCGAAATGCTCGATATAGGAGACGAGTTCGGTTTTTGGCGGCACCAAGGCCTCATTACCCACATCGGTATCATCGCCAAGCTGATAAAACGCGTTGGCCACGGGCAGGTCATACTTGCGGGCGAAATCCAGATCGCGTTGGTCGTGGGCCGGACAGCCAAACACTGCGCCGGTGCCGTAATCCATCAGCACAAAGTTACCGACCCAAACCGGCAGATCGCGGTCTGGATAGACGGGATGTTTGACCGTCAGACCGGTGTCAAAGCCCTTCTTTTCCGCCTTTTCCATCGCCGCCTCGGTGGTGTCCATGCGGCGGCACTCGTTATTAAACGCCACCAGTTCAGGATTGTCCGCCTCAAGTTCCTTGGCGACAGGGTGATCCGGTGAAATCGCAATAAAGCTGGCGCCGCGCATGGTGTCGGGGCGGGTTGAATAGCAGATGATGTCGTCGCCACCGTCGCGGCGCTCAAAGTGGATATCAATGCCGCGCGATTTGCCGATCCAGTTGGCCTGCATAATACGGACTTTTTCGGGCCAGTTTTCCAAACCATCAAGGGCGGTCAGCAATTCCTCGCTAAAATCCGAGATTTTGAAGAACCATTGGGTCAGCTCGCGCCGCTCGACCACAGCATTCGAGCGCCAACCCTTGCCGTCAATCACCTGTTCATTGGCCAGAACGGTCATATCGACCGGATCCCAGTTCACCGTGGCTTTCTTGCGGTAAATCAATTCCTTAGCCAGCATATCAATGAACATCGCCTGCTGCTGGCCGTAATATTCAGGGTCACAAGTGGCAAATTCGCGGGACCAGTCGATGGACAGGCCCAGTGGCTTCATTTGTGCCCGCATGTCTTTGATATTGGCGTATGTCCAGTCTTTTGGATGGCCACCGATGGCCATCGCCGCGTTTTCAGCCGGCATGCCGAAGGCGTCCCAGCCCATTGGGTGCAGGATGTTGTGGCCCGTCGCCATTTTATAGCGCGCGATCACGTCGCCCATGGTGTAGTTACGCACATGTCCCATGTGGATACGGCCGGACGGGTAGGGAAACATCTCCAGCACATAGTATTTTGGTCTGGTTTCATCGCGCTTGGCTTTGAAAACCTCGTGTTTATCCCACGCGGCCTGCCATTTTGCTTCGATTTCATTCGCGGTGTAGCGGGACATATCTATCGCATCCTTGATGTGAAAACGCCGGACGATCAGCCCGGCGTGGTATTATTATAGTGTTGCCGTGCCGGTGTTTAGAATTTGCCGTCCCGTATCCGCAGTTGGCGGGCGCGGGTCAGGATCGCGTCTTCAATGGCGCGAACCGTATCGGCGCTGGCCACACCGCCACGGGTGCGCAGCGCAATATTCAGCGAACGGGCGTCAAGTGCCGGATCTTGCACGTAAATCGTCGCCTTATAGGCACGGCCACCGCCGGGCGGGGTGCCGTATCCGGTGACAATGATCCCCGTGAAAGGGTCTGCGGCCTCGATAGGCAAGAAATTCAGCACCTCAAGCGATGCATTCCAGATGTATTTATTCACTTTTACAGTGGTGTTCGGGTCGTCTTTGTTGCCCAGAAGGTCCCAGACGGTCGAGCGTTTCGGTTCTTCTACCTTTGGCGCAGCTTTGGCATTGGCACTGCCGCCTGACCCAGATGAGCCGCCCCCTGATCCTATAGAGCCGCTGCCCAGCTGACTGCCGCCGCCACATGCGGATAGAGCGAAAATAGCTGAAATCGCTATGATTCCGGTGATTTTTTGCCCAAATGTCATTTCTGCTGCCCCAAATCTGTTGTCTCTCTCTAGTAACCAAGGCTTATGGGGCGGGCAAGGCTTTTTGGGCTGTAACAACACACTATATATATAGGCCGATTGTCGCTCACCAAACTGTGGCAAAGCTGCATCATGCGCGGGCGCATTGTTTTCAAAGGTTTGGCGAATCTTGCAAATGAAGCCGTTAAGCGCGAGACATCTAGCATACTCAATTCGGATTTCCCTGAATTGAGGTGCACCTTTTAACACAACGAGGGAAAACGAAATGAAAAAAGTTCTTCTTACAACAACTGCAATGGTTGCCTTTGCTGGCGTCGCTTCTGCAGAAGTTTCTCTGTCCGGTTATGCCGAAATGGGTATTGCTGGCGGTTCCGGTATGGAAACAGTCTTCCACAACGACATCGACATTAAATTCAGCCTGTCCGGTGAAACCGACAATGGCCTGACATTTGGTGCCACAATCGATCTGGACGAAGTTACCAACAACCGTGGTGCCGCAGCTTTTGCCGACATCAACAACGGCATTCCAGCCCAAGGCAATGATGCATCTGTCTTCGTCTCTGGTGGTTTTGGTACAGTCACATTGGGTGACACCGATGGTGCGTTTGACTGGTCGATGCAAGAAGTTGGTATTGGCTCGGCTCTGACCGATGATCACACAGCGCACGCTGGTTTTAACTCCAACAGCGGTTTTGACGGTGGTAATCGTCTTGTAAATCAAGCTTCTGGTCAAGTTCTGCGTTATAACAACACTTTCGGTGATTTCGGCGTAGCTTTGTCTGCTGAGAT
>NZ_JBSMEZ010000146.1:0-32194 GCF_056498605.1 Profundibacter sp. | reverse complement strand
ACCGCGAACCCACGGTTCTGCCCGCACGTTACCCCAACATGTTGGTTAATGGTGCTGGCGGCATTGCCGTTGGTATGGCCACCAACATCCCGCCGCATAATCTGGGCGAAGTGATTGATGCCACGCTGGCGCTGATTGAAAACCCCGATCTGACCACCGAAGAGCTGATCGAATATGTGCCCGGCCCAGATTTCCCCACCGGTGGCATCATGCTGGGCCGTGCCGGTGCACGCAAAGCCTACCTTGAGGGGCGTGGCAGCGTCATCATCCGCTCCAAAACCCGCACCGAGGAAATCCGCAAGGACCGCTACGCCATCGTGATTGATGAAATCCCCTATCAGGTCAACAAGGCCGCGATGATCGAAAAGATCGCCGAACAGGTGCGCGACGGCAAGATCGAGGGCGTCGCCCATGTTCAAGACGAATCTGACCGTAACGGCGTGCGCGTGGTGGTTGAACTGAAACGTGATGCGACCCCTGAAGTGGTGCTGAACCAGCTGTTCCGTTTTACGCCGATGCAGACCTATTTCGGCTGTAACATGCTAGCGCTCAACGGTGGTCGGCCCGAAACACTGACCCTGCGCCGGTTCCTGACCTCGTTCATCACATTCCGCGAAGAAGTGGTGGCGCGCCGCACCGCGTTTGAATTGCGCAAGGCCCGCGAACGCAGCCACATCCTGTGCGGTCTGGCCGTGGCCGTCACCAATGTCGATGAAATCGTCGCCACCATCCGCGCCTCTGCCGATCCTGCCGAGGCCCGCGCCAAACTGATGGAGCGTCGCTGGCCCGCTGGTGATATTCTGGAATATATCGCGCTGATTGATGATCCAACCCACAAGGCCAATGACGACGGCACCTATAACCTGTCGGAAACACAAGCCCGCGCCATTTTGGAACTGCGCCTACAACGCCTGACTGCGATGGGTGTGAAGGAAGTCACGGACGAGCTGCAAACACTGGCCGCCGCGATCCGCGAATACCTCGACATCCTGCGTTCGCGCACCCGCATCATGGAGATCATCAGCAACGAGCTGACCGAAGTGCGTGGGAAATTCGCTGTGGACCGGCGCACCGCCATTGTCGACTGGTCCGGCGACATGGAAGACGAAGACCTGATCGAAAAAGAAGACATGGTGGTGACTGTCACCTCCGGCGGTTACATCAAACGCACGCCATTGGCCGATTTCCGCGCCCAAAAACGTGGCGGCAAGGGCACGGCGGGGATGAAGACCAAAGAAGAAGACGTCATCACCAACCTCTTTGTTGCCAACACCCACACGCAGCTGTTGTTCTTTTCCACCGACGGCATGGTGTACAAACTGAAAACATGGCGCCTGCCCCAAGGGGCGCGCACCGCCAAAGGCAAGGCGATTGTCAACATCCTGCCGATCCCCACTGGGGTTTCTGTGGCGGCGATCATGCCAGTTGATGCGGACGAGGACGACTGGGGCGATTTGCAAATCTTCTTTGCCACTGACGCTGGCGACGTGCGTCGCAACGCACTGTCGGATTTCACCAACGTTCGGGCCAATGGCAAAATTGCCATGAAGCTGCCCGAAGGCGTGGAAATGGTAAACGCCCGCATCTGTAATGAGGACGACGACGTGATGCTGTTCACCGCAGGCGGGCGCGCCATCCGCTTCCCGACCACAGCGGTTCGTGTCTTTAAGGGGCGCGACAGCACCGGGGTGCGCGGGATCAAGCTGAAGGATGGCGAAAAGGTCGTCTCGATGTCGATCATCCGCCATTTCGAGGCGTCCTCGGACGAACGCATCGCTTATCTGAAAATGCGCCGTGCGCAAGCGGGTGCGGATGACACCGAGGTTGAAGATGAGGACGCGGGTGACGGGGCTATCACCCAAGAGCGGTTCGATGAAATGCAGGCGATTGAAAACCTGATCCTGACCATCACGGCAGGTGGTGCTGGTAAACTGTCTTCCAGTCATGACTACCCCGTTCGCGGACGTGGCGGCATGGGCGTTGCAGCCATGGACAAAGCGATGCGCGGTGGCGAGTTGGTCGCGTCTTTTGCTGTCGAAATGGAAGACCAGATCATGCTGGCCACCTCCAAAGGCCAATCCATCCGTTGCCCCGTGAACGGCATCTCGTTCCGGTCGCGTAGCGCTGGCGGGGTCAAGGTATTTGATACTGCCAAGCGCGAAGTTGTCGTTTCTGTGGCACTGATTGCCGAGGCCGACGCGGATGATGACACATCTGAAGCGGAAAACGACACCAGCCAAGAGTAACTGGGAGTTGTTGAAATAGTTAACAATTAGCCCCTGATCGTGGTTAATTGTTTCCGACTGCATGCCGATCACGCGAAACGACTGGCTTTGTTTCCCCTAGCCATACAAAAACCGAATTTCATTCACAGTTAGGCCGTAATTCTACGCAAGGTTTAATCAAACATTAACCAGTAACGTTTCTTGCCCCGTGGATTAGAACGATTGTCTAGGAGAATGTTGAAATGGCAAACCACTTTGAACTAAAACCCGTACAGAACCGGGGCACCCAATTACTGGTTCGGCTCCTAATTTCGTCGTACTTTATGGCCATGGCCACGGGGGTTGTCCCTTATGACAACGGACGTGCCTTCATGGAATTGGCTTTCCCCGAACCCTACGCTTCATTCGCGTTCACGGGATTTATATTTACAGCCGCCTATTTGATTTTGCTCGGCAAACATGTGCGCATTGCTGCATTGCTGTTGTCGGTCTTTGTATTCTGGGCCAGCTACATAGCGAATTTCAACTTTGGGAAAGCATTGGACCTGCAAGGGTTCTGGAGCGATCTGGCCCTGATTGGTGCCTTGATGCTTACGGCGACCCAAGGTGATAGCAGCCAGTCGCGTAAAACCACAACACGGATCGGTAAGGCGATCAAGCCACGCCGTGTGCACCCCACCCTGCAGAACCGGCCACAATCCGTATCAGGTAACACCCTGAAGGCAGACGCGCCTGTTGCCAACGATAAGATCATTCCGCTTTTGCTGGTCAACAATGACACACCCGTCATTGAATTCAGGCGTCACCGCCCATTTGAAGTCGGCGAAAATGATCTCGACATCCTGCGGACAATGCGAAAAAGCAGCATGGCATAGGCGCAGATCTAGACAATCATCGAAATAGGCCCCTCGCGGGCCTTTTCTTTTGCCCGTTGCTCACCTAAACCCCGCGCTATGGCAGATACTCTTCATATTATTGGCGGCGGCATGGCCGGTGCCGAGGCCGCATGGCAAGCCGCAAACATGGGCGTGCCCGTGGTGATCCACGAAATGCGCCCCAAAGTCGAAACTTTTGCCCATCGCACCGGAAATCTGGCCGAGATGGTCTGCTCCAATTCTTTCCGCTCCGATGATGATGAGGCCAACGCCGTTGGCCTGCTGCATTGGGAAATGCGCGCGGCGGGTGGTATCATCATGGCGGCAGCTGACGAGCACGCCCTGCCCGCCGGATCGGCATTGGCCGTGGACCGTGACCCGTTTAGCGAAACCGTCACCAAACGTCTGCTGGATCATCCGCTAATCAGTGTTGAATACGGTGAAATCACCAGCCTACCCGAGGATGGCCACTGGATCATCGCCACTGGCCCGTTGACCACAACCGCATTAGGTCAATCCATCGCAACTGAAACCGGCAGCGACCAGTTGGCATTTTTTGATGCCATCGCCCCCATCGTTTATGCCGACAGCATCAACATGGATGTAGCATGGATGCAGTCGCGCTATGACAAGGGCGAAACCGAGGCCGAGCAAAAGGCCTATCTGAACTGCCCGATGGACAAGGCGCAGTATGAGGCGTTCATAGACGCGCTGCTGGCAGCGGATAAAACAGAATTCCATGAAGGCGAGACCGCCGGATATTTCGACGGTTGTCTGCCGATCGAGGTGATGGCCGAGCGGGGCCGCGAAACCTTGCGCTTTGGCCCGATGAAACCTGTCGGCCTGACCAACCCGCATAATCCCGAAAACAAATCCTATGCCGTGGTGCAGCTGCGCTATGACAACGCCTTAGGAACGCTGTTTAACATCGTGGGGTTCCAGACAAAAATGAAATACGCGGCGCAAACCGAGGTGTTCAAAATGATCCCTGCGCTGGAAAACGCCAGTTTCGCCCGCCTTGGCGGCATCCACCGCAACACCTTTATCAATTCGCCCACATTGCTGGATGACAACCTGCGCCTGAAATCGCGCCCCAACATCCGGTTTGCGGGCCAGATCACCGGCGTTGAGGGCTACGTCGAATCCGCCGCGATGGGCCTGCTGGCGGGGCGGATGGCAGCGGGTGAAATTCTGGGTCGTCCCGTGACAACCCCGCCGCTGGATACCGCGATGGGCGCTTTGGTCAACCACATCACCGGCGGTGCTGCGGCCAAGACCTTCCAGCCGATGAACGTCAACTTTGGCCTGTTCCAGCCGATTGACGCCAAGCACGGGCGCAAGAACCGCAAAACCCGTTACAAGGCCTATACAGATCGGGCCAAGGCTGCGTGGCAAGAATGGCTGGACGGATAAGGTAATGATCCGTTAGGTTTTATCGCATGAACAATGATAAATTCCTAGATAAAGCCTATGATCTGGATGGCGAAGCGCAAACACGTAGCCATTATGACGACTGGTCTGCCAGTTATGACGCCGAGATCAAACGCAATGGGTATGCCACTCCTACCCGTATTGCCGCCGCATTGGCATCAGCCACATCGGATAAATCCACCGCGATTCTGGATTTTGGCTGTGGCACAGGGATATCGGGCGCTGCTTTGGCCCACGCCGGTTTTTCGCTGATCGACGGGGTGGATTTGTCACCCGATATGCTGGCCCAAGCCCACAAGACAAAAACCTATCGCCACCTGAATGTGATCGAACCCGACGCCCATTTGCCGCTAAAGGTTGGCGACTATTCGGCCATCGTTGCCTGCGGTGTGATTGGCGCCGGTGGCGCACCACTGGCAACTTTTGATGTGTTGATGGCGCTATTGCCCAAAGGCGGTCTGTTTGCGTTTTCATTTAATGACCACACGTTGCAAGACCCTGCTTATGAGGCCAAGTTGCAAACTTACCTGCACGCCAAGACCGCGAAAATATGCCACCGCGAACATGGGGACCATTTGCCCGGGATAGATCTGGGTGCGGTTGTCTACGTGGTCGAAAAACAGTGACGTTCACCACCCGTTTTGCCCCGTCCCCGACTGGCCCGCTGCATCTGGGCCACGCCTATTCCGCACTGTTGGCCTATGACATGGCGCAAGCGGCGGGCGGGCGGTTCCTGTTGCGGATCGAGGATATTGACCAGTCCCGTGCGCGGCCAGAATGGGAGGCGCAGATTTATGACGATTTGCACTGGCTGGGCTTGGAATGGCCGGAACCTGTGATGCGTCAGTCTGAGCGCCTGCCTGTCTATCAACAGGTCTTGGCACAGCTGGAGGCCAAAGGCCTGCTTTATCGTTGCACCTGCAACCGGCGTGATATCGAGGCGGCGATTGCTGCCCCGCAAGAAGGGACGCCGTCCGCGTATGGCCCCGATGGGATGATCTACCCCGGCACCTGCCGCAACCTTGATCACGCCGATAGTGGCGCGGCCCTACGTCTGAATATGGAAGCGGCCTGTCTATATCTGGGCGCGCTGGATTTATCCTTTGTCGAAACCGGTCCGGCATATATAGGCCTGCAGGAAATCACCCCGCATGAGTTGATCCATACTGTCGGGGACATCGTACTGGCGCGGCGTGACATGGGAACCTCCTACCACCTGTCCGTGGTGCTGGATGACGCCGCCCAAGGCATAACCGATGTGATCCGTGGCGAAGACCTGTTCGAGGCCACCAAAATCCATGTGCTGCTACAAAAACTACTGGATTTGCCGACACCTACCTACCATCACCACGCCCTGATCCGCGATGAAGCAGGCAAGCGCCTGGCCAAACGCGATGATGCCCGCGCCATTGCCAAGTACCGCGCTGACAGGGTAACGCCTGTGGGTATCCGCAAAATGGTCGGCTGTAACCCGTAACTACTGCAAAGCCCGCCACGGCTTTGGCATAAGAACCCAGTGGTCATTCACATAGACCAACCCGTCAAATGCATAACCCGACGTTTCGCCACGTTTAACAAATTTGAACCGCACAATCGGAACATCTGTTTTGAAATACTGCAGCACCTTTTTGTAGCCCCCCGGAAACTTCCCTAGCACCGCATCACCGCCCTGCAATTTTGCGGTGGTTGTGTAAACCAACAGCAACTCAACCTGCTCCGGTTTCGGGCCAATCGTGATCCCCGGTTTGAACGCCGCCTCATAGCCCTTATACATACTGCTGGCCAGCGGGTCTTTGTAGACCATATGCACCTCGGCCTCGGTGGGTATGATCGCCGCAGTCAGGGCCACCAGATCGGCATCCGGTTCAAAAAATTCCATCAGTAGCGCACGGGCTTGTGCCTCGCTTCCGGCAGCATCTGTGGATGATTTGGGATCCCCCGACACAAGGTCAAGCAGGCTGCGCGTGCCATTCTCGAGGCATGTGTTGTTCAGATTGCGCAGGATAATCCCAATATTTTCCCCGCTGACGGGACGCGGGTCAGATTGTTTTGCCGCCAGATAGCCGAAGGTCCATGCCCCCACTGCCTGAAGGGTGGTATCATCCGCATTTCCTAGAATAACACTGCAAGGCTGCCGCGGATCAAATCCCTGCGCTTGGGCTGTTGCCACAGCTGCACCAAATGGCAAACCCGCGATCAGAAGTGTTTTGAGCAAAGTATTCATCCCTATATCTCCAATATGGCTTCAGGCCATGAATGGGCAAAATAACCCGACCTGAAACAACCCTATTCCATCGGTTGCAACACTTCAACTTCCTCGCCCCCCTGCACCGCCGTATAAAAGCAACTGCGCCGGTTGGTGTGGCAGGCCGGCCCCGTCTGGCGCACGATCACCAGCAGGCAATCACGGTCACAATCCACGCGCAACTCCACCAGTTCCTGCACATGGCCCGATGTCTCGCCCTTGATCCAAAACGACTGGCGCGAGCGTGACCAATAGGTGACGCGGCCCGTGGAGAGCGTGCGCGAGACCGCCTCGGCGTTCATCCACGCCATCATCAGCACCTCATTCGTGCCCTCGGCTTGGGCAATCGCCGGGATCAGCCCCTTGTGATCAAATTTTAGTGTTGTCGGGTCGAAAGACATGTGAAAACCTTTTGATTATTCGCCACAGATGCCTATCTATGACATCAACACACAAAAGGGAAAGCCAATGAGCGGCGACAGTGATTTGATCAAACTATATTCCGGCCGGATTCTGGCCTTGGCTGCAGATATTCCCCTGACCGAGCGGCTGGACAACCCGCAGGCCACAGTGAAAGAACGCGCACCTTTGTGTGGATCGACCGTGACCGTTGATATTAATCTGGATCAGGGACAGATCAGCGGCTATGGGCAGGATGTAAAGGCCTGTGCGCTGGGTCAGGCTGCGGCCTCGGTAGTGGCCAGCGCCATTATCGGGCGCACCCCTGCCGAGATTTGCACAGCCCGCAATCAGCTGTCGGCAATGCTGCGCGAGGATGGGCCAGCCCCCGATGCTCCGTTTAACGGGCTGGAAGTGCTGCTGCCTGCGCGAGACTATAAAAACCGCCATGCCTCGATCATGTTGGCACTTGAGGCGACGGTCAAGGCAATCGGGATGGTCGATAAATCTGCCTGCGCTTAATTAATCGGAAATGAAATGGCGCTAGCGTGCGGGACGTTAACTAGGAGACGTTGATGATTCCCGCAGCCAATTTCGCCGATTCCAGTCTGGCCCCTGATCAAGCCAGCGAACAACTGGACAAACTCTCGCATATTGCCTCGTGCCTCGGGGTGGAACTGGTCGATATTGCCGCTGCACTGGACCAAATTGACGACAGCACCCGCAACCAGTTGCAATCACTGGAACATGTGCGCGGCAACGCTAACCGTATGCTGGACGGCAACGCCAGCGTCAGGGCCGCAATTGATACGGTAAATGAAACAACTGTCGAAACCCTTGAAACGGTGGTAACTGCGGTCGAAAAAATTCAGAATGCGGGAAACCGGACACAAAAACTGGCAAATTGGGTCCAGTCGCTGGATGTGCGGATCACTACAATCGAGGATACCATCAAATCGGCGCGATCCAATAACGATGATATCGCCTCGATTGCTGCACAGGTCAATATTCTGGCGATCAACGCTAAAATCGAAGCCGCCCGCGCAGGCGAAGCGGGGCGCGGGTTTGCTGTCGTCGCCGAAGCGATCAATGAACTGTCTCGCAAAACTGCAGGTGCGGCCGAGGGGATATCAGACAGTATCCTGACGCTTGGAAACTGGATTGAATCCCTGCGCGGCGAAGCCAACACCGCGACCGATGATGCCAAGGCGGTTTTGGACGAAGCCGACGAGACAGACATCTCCCTGTCGGGAATTGCCGAGCATGTGCGCATGATCAATTCCGAAGCAAAACAAATCAAAACCAACGCGGGTAATGTTGGCGATGCAATCGGTGAATTCAGCCGCAATTTTGACCAGATGGGCGTGGCGCTGGAACAAACTGCTACCGGCATCCATCAGGTGCGGGACCGCGCCGGTAAAATGGTCGGACAATCGGAATGCCTGATACAGAGCAGTGCATCACTGGGCGGAATCACTGCCGATACAAAATTCATCAACGAGGTTCAGGCCCGCGCCGCACAAATTTCCGCCGCCTTTGAGTCAGCCATCGCAAACGGGGCAATCAGTACCGGGGTATTATTCTCAAGGAATTACACCCCGATCCGTAACAGCAATCCGCAACAAGTCATGGCGGGGTTCACAGCCCTCACCGACAGGGTTTTGCCAGGCATTCAGGAACCCGTGCTGGAATTTGATCCGCGGATTGTATTTTGTGCGGCCATTGATCTGAATGGGTATATCCCCACCCATAATAACAAATTTTCGCAACCGATGGGGAATGATCCGGTCTGGAATACGGCCAACTGCCGCAACCGGCGCATTTTTAATGATATCGTGGGCCTGAAAGCCGCCAACAACAAAGAGCCGTTTTTACTGCAGATTTACCGCCGTGATATGGGCGGCGGGAAATTCACCACTATGAAGGATATTTCGGCCCCGATTTTGGTTGCTGGTAAACATTGGGGCGGCTTGCGGCTGGCCTATACAACGCAATAAAAAACCGCCGCACTTCTTTGGTAAGAAGGCGGCGGCAAGTGGCCATATCTAATGTGGTCCGGACACCATTTCGAGAAAGAGGCATTCTTCTCAAGTATTAACAGGCAGTGTCAATGTGCGTGCATCAGTTTGGGGACATATTGCAAGCAGCATCCGGCATTAAGACGGCAGGCAAATTCAGGTTCGGTTACGCATCAGGCAAGCCCTGGCAGATACAGGCCAACAGCCAGCATCACCACAATGGCCGCAGCCCCTGCCGCATCCTGAAGGATGGTTGCGCCAGAGCGTGAATAAACAGTTTTGATATCGTCGAGCATCGGTTGCTCCTTTTTGTTTTGTTCTATTTGTTGCCTATTTGTTCTCACATCAAGGTTAATTTGTAAAGAACTTTTTAAGAACATTTGTGAACAAATAGGGTCTATTTGGGCTAACCTACTGAAATCAAACGAATTGCTTTGTCCTGTTCCATTAACCATAAAAGAACACGCGCCGCCTTACCCCGCGCACTGGTCAAATCCGGATCATCGGCCAGTAATTTGCGCGCATCCGACTGGGCCACCGCCATCAATGCCGCCTGACTTTCCATATCGGCAATCTGGAACCGTGGCAGACCGGACTGCGCCGTGCCAATAACATCCCCTGCCCCGCGCATTGCCAAATCCTCTTCGGCGATCACAAACCCGTCTTCGGTTTCGCGCAATATTTCCAACCGCCGCGCCGCCGTTTGGGACATCGGTGATTGATACATCAACAAACAGGTTGATTGTTCCGTCCCGCGCCCGACCCGCCCGCGCAGCTGGTGCAATTGCGCCAAACCGAAACTTTCGGCCCGTTCAACCACCATAATTGTTGCATTGGGCACATCTACCCCGACCTCGATCACTGTGGTGGCGACCAGTACTTTGGTCTCGCCAGCCTCGAACAGTTTCATCGCCGCATCTTTTTCCGCCGGCGGCATTTGCCCATGCACCAACCCGACAACACCCTCGCCCAAAACGGCGCGCAACATTTTGAACCGTTCCTGTGCCGCGATCATGTCGACAACTTCGCTTTCCTCGACCAGCGGGCAAACCCAATAGGCCTGCTGCCCCGCCGTCAGCGCTTTGCGTAAATGTTCAACCACCTCGTCAATCCGCCCAGTTGAAACCATCGCAGTGCGGATCGGTTTGCGCCCCGGCGGTTTTTCGTCCAGCACCGACACATCCATATCGCCATATTGCGCCAACGATAACGAGCGCGGAATCGGCGTCGCCGTCATCACCAACACATCTGCATGAACACCCTTGGCCGACAATTCCAACCGCTGGCGCACGCCAAACCGGTGCTGCTCATCCACCACCGCAAGGCGCAGATCGTGAAATTCCACGTCCTTTTGAAACACCGCATGGGTGCCCACCAATATCTGGATGTCCCCCGATTTTAACGCCTTCAGCTTTGCCGTGCGCTCGTTCCCCTTGTCGCGACCAGTCAAAATTTCCAGCACCACGCCCGCTGCTTCGGCCAAAGGCTGTAACCCTGCCAAATGCTGACGCGCCAAAATTTCTGTCGGGGCCATCATCACCCCTTGGCCGCCCGCTTCAACCGCGACCAATAACGACATCAATGCCACCAGAGTTTTGCCCGACCCGACATCACCCTGCAACAAACGGTTCATGCGTAACGGCAACGCCATATCTGCGGCAATTTCCGAAATCGCACGGGTCTGCGCACCGGTGGCCTGATACGGTAATGCCTCTAAAACCTTGCTTTGCAATGCACCTGTGCCAACGCTCGGCTGGCCTTTACCGCGCCGTTCAACCGCACGGGCCAACGCCAAAGTCAGTTGATGTGCAAAGAATTCATCATAGGCCAAACGTTCGCGACTCACCGTCGACGGGGCCAGATCTGCGTTGTTTTTCGGAGCATGCGCCACGGTTAACGCCACGCCCCAATCCGGCCATTTCGCCTTTTTCTTTTGCGCCGGATCAATCCATTCCGCCAATGGTTCAACCCGCACCAACGCAGCCTGAATAGCCTTTGACATTAACCTCTGCGACACCCCCGAGGTCAGCGGATAGACCGGTTCGAACTCCGGTATTTCACCCGCTTCCTCAACCCGCAACACATGGTCGGGATGAACCATTTGTGCGACCGCGTCGAAAACCTCGACCTTGCCCGACACCACACGCTGCTGTCCTGTTGGCAAAATTTTCTGGATGTAATCGGCGTGGGCATGAAAAAATACCAACTGGAACGTGGTTTTGGCATCCGTCACTTCGACCCGATAGGGCCGCCCGCGGCTTTGCGGCGGAATGTGGTGGCCGACAGTGACTTTGACGGTGACCACCGTGGGGGCGGTGACATCGCGGATACTGTCGCGCCGCTGCCGGTCAATGCCGCTGTGGGGCAACGTGAATATCAGATCGCGTGGTTTTTCAATGCCCATCTGGCCAAAATGGGTGGCGGTTTTGGGGCCGACACCCTGTAGCGTTTCCAGATCGGCAAACAGCGGAAACAAGATTTCCGGCCGCCCGCTCATGCGGTGCCGGTCAGCGTTAGCCAGCCATCCTCGTCGATCAATTCCACGCCCAGACTTTCGGCTTTTTTCGCCTTTGATCCCGCCCCGGGCCCCGCCACGACCAAATCAGTTTTGGCCGAAACCGAGCCAGAGACTTTAGCCCCCAACGCCTCGGCCCGGGCCTTGGCCTCGGCGCGGGTCATCTTTTCCAATGTGCCGGTGAACACCACGGTTTTGCCTGCAACGGGACTATCTACAGGCGCGTGTTTGGTGGCCTTTTGCGGATCAAGATGCGCAACCAGCCGGTCGATCGAGGCCCGCTCGGTTGTGTTCTGGAACGCGGTGATTAACGATGTGGCCATCACACCACCCACACCATCAATGGCAATCAGGTCGTCCCACGCGGCCCCTTCACCGATGCTGGCATTTGTAATGGCTTCCTCGAAATCTGTCCATGTGCCGAAATGTTCGGCCAGTAAAGTGGACGCGCTGTCGCCGACGTGCCGGATACCTAATGAAAAAATCAGGCGGCCAAGCGGAATCTGGCGTTTTTCGTTAATTGCATTGAACAAGTTTATGGCAGATTTCTCGCCCCAGCCATCACGGTTTTTCAATTTACCAAGGTTGGCGGCATCGCGGGTTTGCAAGGTGAAAATATCGGCGGGTTCCCGAATGGGTAGTATATCATCGTGATAGAATGACTCGATCTGTTTGGCGCCCAGGCCTTCGATATCGAAAGCCCCGCGACTGACGAAATGTTTCAGTTTCTCAACCGCTTGCGCAGGGCAAATAATTCCACCCGTGCAGCGGCGCACCGCATCGCCTTCTTCGCGGATGGCGTCTGATCCGCACTCGGGACATTTTGTGGGGAAATCATATGGGGCTGTATCTGCGGGGCGTTTGGCAAGATCAACATCGGCGATTTTCGGGATCACATCACCGGCACGATAAACCTGCACCCAGTCGCCAACACGGATGTCTTTGCCGTCGCGGATTGTGTTTCCCTTGGAATCAAGGCCCTTGATGTAATCCTCGTTGTGCAGGGTGGCGTTTGAAACGACAACGCCGCCAACGGTCACGGAGGTCAGGCGGGCAACAGGGGACAGCGCACCGGTGCGCCCGACCTGAATGTCGATGGATTCAAGACGGGTCCAGGCCAGTTCGGCCGCGAATTTATGGGCGATGGCCCAGCGGGGGGTGGTCGAACGAAACCCCAGACGCGATTGCAGCGTTAGGTCATCGACTTTGTAAACCACGCCGTCGATGTCATAGCCAAGCGTGGCACGCTGGTTTTCGATTTTGGCATAATGGGCAATCATTTCGGCGGGCCCATCGCAGATTTTGGTCAGCGGGTTGGTTGAAAAGCCATAGGCGGCCAGCTGGTTGATTGCCTCCATCTGTGTTTTGGCCAACGGTTGGCTCAACTCTCCCCATGCATATGCGAAAAACTTCAGCGGGCGGGATTTGGTGATACTGGCGTCCAACTGGCGCAAGGATCCGGCGGCAGCATTGCGCGGATTGGCAAAGGGTTTGTCGCCATTGGCAATCTGGCGATTGTTTAGGGCTTCGAAATCGGCATGCGCCATGTATACTTCGCCGCGCACTTCCAGCAGATCAGGCGCATTTTCGATTTTTTGTGGAATGTTGGAAATCGTCAGGGCATTTCGGGTGACATTTTCCCCGACCTCACCATCGCCACGGGTTGCGGCCTGCACCAGCTTCCCGCCCTCGTATCGCAGGCTTAACGACACCCCGTCGATTTTCGGCTCGGCCGTGTATTCCAGCACCGCGTCTTGTGCCATTCCCAGAAACTTGCGGATACGGGCATCAAATTCCCGCACATCGTCATCCGAAAACGCATTTCCCAGAGACAACATCCGCACCGCATGCTGCACCTTGGAAAATCCATCGGCTGGTTTTGCGCCAACCACATCGGATGGGCTGTCTGCGCGTTTCAGGCCTGGAAACCGCGCCTCGATCGCAGCATTGCGTTGTTTGAGCGCATCATATTCCGCGTCAGATATTTCGGGCGTATCATGGGTGTGATAGGCAGTATTGGCACGCGACAGGACATCGGCTAAACGGGCCAGCTCGCGGCCAGCCCCTGCTTCATCCATCTGGTCAATCGGTGTCGCGTCCATCTCACCCTCTTCGCAATGCACTTACCCTTGATAGGCGGGCATCACGAAGAGGTCCAGAGAGTGGTGGTATTTCAGGCACCGATGGCCAGCGGTTCATCCATTTCAACCGGAACCGGATCACGCAGCACATAACCCCTGCCCCATACGGTTTCGATATAATTTTCGCCATCCGTCGCCTCGACCAGTTTTTTGCGCAGCTTGCAAATAAACACATCGATAATTTTCAACTCGGGCTCGTCCATACCGCCATATAGGTGATTCAGGAACATTTCCTTGGTCAGGGTTGTGCCCTTGCGCAGCGAAAGCAGCTCAAGCATCTGGTATTCCTTGCCGGTCAGATGAATGGGCTTGCCAGCTGTTTCAACCGTCTTGGCATCCAGATTAACCCCGATTTTACCCGTGGTAATGATAGATTGCGAATGCCCTTTGGAACGCCGGATGATCGCATGGATACGCGCCACCAGTTCTTCGCGGTGGAACGGTTTGGTTAGGTAATCATCCGCACCAAACCCGAACGCCTTGATCTTGTTTTCTGTATCATCCGATCCGGTCAGGATCAGAATGGGCGTATCGATCCGCGCCAGACGCAATTGGCGCAGCACTTCGTTGCCATTCATATCGGGCAAGCCCAGATCAAGCAGGATCAAATCGTAATCATATAATTTGGCCAAATCGATGCCCTCTTCACCCAGATCGGTGCAGTAAACATTCAGGTTGGCATGTGTCAGCATCATTTCGATGCTTTTCGATGTCGTAGGATCGTCTTCAACCAGCAAAACACGCATTTTTAGTATTCTCCGCTATTTAGTTTTCCCTTCAGCAATGTGGTTAACACTGGGGTTAAATGGTTAACCACAAGTTACCATTGCGGAACAATTCGTGAATACATCTTAAAGTTGTCTATACTTTTGTAAAGAAGTGGTTTTTAGCGCGTTCGGTCCGTGTTTTTGCACCGCCGATTGCCATGAATGATACTCTTCTTCGCTTAATCCATAGCGTTCAAGCGCCTCTTTTAAGGGAATCAGTCCGGACAAAACCGCCTTGACCACGGCGACCTTGCGGCTGGCGACCCAACGGCGTGTGGCCGGATCAGGCAAATCTGCCCGCGTCATTACAGTGCCATCGGGCAAGGTTACGGCACGCGGGCCATCAACTTTTTTCAAATACATCGGGCATCCCTTATGCGGTTTTGCCCAATTTGCGCCAACACCCTTAATTAGGAATGAAACCACCCCTTGTTAGTCGTTAGCATTTTCCTATATTTCGAAAGACCTCACTAACCGATATGAACGGCATCCTAATGACCCACCCATTGAACAGCCTTGGTTTTGCTAACCCCCCGTCCGAAACCCGCGTGGTTGTGGCGATGTCGGGCGGCGTGGATTCGTCCGTGGTCGCGGCTGAGCTAGCGACAGAGGGCTATGATGTGGTCGGCGTCACCTTGCAGCTGTATGACCACGGGGCGGCTTTGGCCAAAAAAGGCGCGTGCTGTGCCGGGATCGACATCCATGATGCGCGCCGCGTCGCCGAAGAAATGGGGTTTCCGCATTACGTGCTGGATTACGAGAACATCTTTAAGGAAACGGTGATTGATGAATTTGCCGACAGCTATCTGGCGGGGGCGACACCGGTGCCGTGCATTCGCTGCAATGAACGGGTGAAATTCAAAGACCTGCTAGCGACTGCACGTGATCTGGACGCCGATTGCATGGCGACGGGGCATTATATTCAGCGCAAGCTGGGGGCGCACGGGGCCGAGCTGCATTCAGCGGCGGACGCCGCGCGGGATCAAAGTTATTTCCTGTTCCCAACCACGCAGGAGCAGCTGGAGTATTTGCGCTTTCCATTGGGGCATCTGAAATCCAAGGCCGAGACCCGCGCCTTGGCGGCGAAGCATGGGCTGGCGGTGGCGGATAAACCCGACAGTCAGGACATCTGTTTCGTGCCCGATGGAAACTATGCCGCCCTGATTGAAAAGCTGCGCCCCGAGGCGGCCAGCCCCGGCAACATCGTTGATCTAGAGGGCAATGTACTGGCCAGCCATCGCGGGGTTATTCATTATACCATCGGGCAGCGTCGCGGCTTGGGTATTGGCGGGCTGGATGATCCGTTATATGTGGTGCGGCTGGATGCGGACACCCGCGAGGTGGTTGTCGGACCAAAAGAGGCACTGACCACCAAGGTGATTGCTGTGCGCGAGATTAACTGGCTGGGGGACGAGCCGTTTGATAGCCGAGACGAATGGCGTCTGGCGGTCAAGGTGCGTTCAACCCGCCCGCCCCGCGCTGCAATCGTGCGTCCACTGTCGGCGACGACGGCCACGGTGGAATTGTTGACGCCAGAAGAAGGCGTGTCACCCGGGCAGGCTTGTGTGTTTTACGAGGATAGCGGCAGCCGGATATTTGGGGGTGGCTGGATTTGGCGCGGGGAATAGTTTTCTGTGAAGCGTAAGAGATTCTATGCCTCCGGCGGGGATATTTGTGGAACGAAAATGACTAGAGAGCAGCAAGGACAGCTTTAGCTGCCCGCAACCCTGGTGCCTCATCCCCACGTCCTAGACGCTGCATTGTCACATTCATCGCGGCTTGTTGACCTTTCGGGTTTTCAAGAACCGCCAACACGCCGCCCGCAATTTTATCCGGCACACAATTTGCGCCCAGAAATTCCGGCACCACGCGGGTGTCAGACACAAGGTTCACCAGCGTTACCGTGTCTACTTTCAGCATGCGGCGGATCAAGTTGCGCGACAGCCAGTTCATATCATAGGCGATCACCATTGGCGTATTGGCAGCGGCCAGTTCCAGTGAAACGGTTCCCGAAGCCGCAAGGGCCACGTCGGCGGCGGCAAAGGCGGCGCGTTTCTCGGCGGCGGCGCTGGCGCCCAGTTGGGTCGGGTCCAGCACGGTGGGCTTAACGGGCCAGTCCGCAACCAGTTCCTGCACCAGCGGCGCCACCGCGCCAGCGGCGGGTAGAACAACGTGCAGGTCGGGGCGGGTTTGCAGGATGCGCTGGATGGTTTGGCCAAACACGGGTGCTAAGCGGGTGACTTCGCCACGGCGTGACCCAGGGAGAACCAGCAGTAAGGGGGCGTCATTAATACCGTGGCGAGTGCGGAAATCTGTGGCTTCATCCGCTCTGGCCACAGGCTCACTGACCACAGGGTGACCGACAAAATCACAGCCCATGTTTGCTGCCTTCATCAGGGGCGGCTCGAACGGCAATAGCGCCAGTACATGGTCGATCACGCGGGCCATTTTGGCAGCTCGCCCTTCGCGCCAAGCCCAGACGGACGGCGCGACGTAGTGGATGGTGCGGATGTCACTGCCGGCTTTGACCCGTTTGGCAACCCGCAGGCAGAAATCGGGGCTGTCGATGGTGATCATCGCATCCGGTTTCAGGCGAAGAACTTCAATGGCGCATTCACGTATCCGGCGTTTCAGCGCGCGGTATTTGGGCAGCACCTCGGCGATGCCCATCACTGACAGCTCGCCCATCGCAAACTGGCTGACCAGCCCTTGCGCTTGCATTAATGGCCCGCCAACCCCAAAGAATTCTACGTCGGGCGCAAGCTGTTTCAGCCCCGCCATTAGGGCCGCCCCCAGAGCATCGCCCGAAGGCTCGCCTGCAATCAGGTAAAACCGCATCAGAGCGCCAGCAGGAATAGGCCTGCTGCATCAAGAGCTTTGAGCGTTTCGGCGCGTTCAAGGATCAGCACACGACCGGCAGCAATCACAATCCCGCCAAGACCTGCCGCAGTAACGGACGCCACTGTGTCCGGCCCGATGGCAGGCATATCGACGCGCAAATCCTGATCTGTTTTGGCGGCTTTCACAAACACACCAGTGGCACGGCGCAGATGTTTCGGGGTGGCGGCTACAAATTCTAGCATCGCGTCGGTGCCTTGCAAGGTTTCAACGCCCAGACACAGCCCACCGGCCACGACCACACCCTGCCCCACGTCCACCCTGCTAAGGGCGTGCAGGATTTCCATACCACGATTTGCATCAGCCATTGCCGCCGCATCGGGCGCGGGGCCAGCAAGCAACCCCGCCTGCGCCACCAGATCAGGCACCACCTGATGCGGGCCGACCACGGTGAACCCTTCGCCTTCAAACACTGCAACGATTTCACGCAACAGCCCGTCATCGCCCCCTGCCATCGCCGCCATCAGACGCGGGGCAAGGGCGGCAGTTTTAGCATCGAATGCAGCGGGATTCAGCGCGGGTCGGGTCATGGCACCAGCGAAGGTGACCGTGGTGATACCTGCCGCGCGCAAGCCGTCAAACATCGCACCAAACGTGTTAAATGATGCCGCCAGATGGTGCGGAGTCGGCACCGTCACATCGACGCCTTCAAAACTGACAAATAGAGCCTTCGGGTTTGCCCCGGCCAATGTCTGCGGTAGCGCCCCGCGCCCCGCAAGAATGGCCAGTTTATCGCTCATTTCGGGGTCAGGAACGAACGCCCGCTCGTGCCCAGAATAAAGTCGGCGATTTCTTGAACGTAGGCACTGTCGCTTTCATCGGCCAGACGTTCGGCCCGCTCCTGAAATGCGCCATCCCCTTGGGCCAGCGATTGATAGGCCGCCCTAAGTGCGGTGATTTCATCCCGCGCCACACCGCGCCGTTTCAAACCGATCAGGTTCAGACCATCCAGCTCGCCTCGGGCCGATTGCACCAACCCGAACGGGATCACATCATTGGTCACCATTGTCACCGCCCCGATGATCGCCCCACGCCCAATGCGCACAAACTGGTGGATGCCAGACAGTCCACCGATGATCACATCATCGCCAATCACACAATGTCCCGCCACCGCCACCTGATTGGCCAAAATCACATTGTTGCCAAGGATCGCGTCATGCGCCACATGGGCGCCGGTCATGATCAGGCAATCATCGCCCACTTGCGTTAGACCGCCACCACCATCAGTGCCGGTGTTCAGCGTTGCCCCTTCACGGATACGGGCGCGTTTGCCGATGATCAGGCGGGTTTCCTCGCCGTTGAATTTCAAATCCTGCGGAATTTCCCCGACCGTGGCAAAGGGAAACACCACGCTGTCCTCGCCGACTTCGGTATGCCCTGTGAGCACAACATGGCTTTTCAAATACACCCGCTGCCCCAGCACCACATTTGCTCCGACACAGCAAAACGGCCCGATCACGCATCCCTCGCCTACTACGCACCCATCCTCAATGATGGCGCTGGCATGAATATTGGCTGTGGGATGAATGGTCATGGTGATCTATTCCTCCAACAAATCAATCATTGCAACGATTTCGCACTCAGCAGCAACTTCATCACCTACCTTGCCAACGCCACGGAATTTCCAGATTTTTTTGGACCCGCGCAACACCTCGACATGCAGTTCCAGCACATCGCCCGGCACCACCTTGCGGCGGAACTTGCATTTGTCGATCGACATGAAATAGACCAGCAGCGGTTTATCCACCAGTTCCAATGTGATGCCGACCAGCACGGCGGATGTCTGGGCAATCGCCTCGACAATCATCACGCCGGGGAAAATCGGAGCACCCGGGAAATGGCCCTGGAACTGTGGCTCGTTAAAGGTGATGTTCTTGATGCCGACCGCCGTTTCGTTGGCGACAATATCGCGCACCTTGTCGATCAAAAGGAATGGATAGCGATGCGGGATAATCCGTTGAATGATATCCAGATCGGCTTCGGTTATTAGTTCGGTCATGTCCCTGTCCCTGATTACTTATTCATTACCGTTGTCTTTGATTAGCAATTCAAAACATGGCAGGCAAGGCAGTCTCGATCTCGCGATGTAACACTTGCATTTTATTCTTCCGGAGCAATTGGCTGAGCAACGCCATCACCAAGTGTTGCATCGATCCTGCGGACGGCCTCGTCCGTTATGTCAACCCCGTCGGATGATATGAAAATTGCGCGCCTATCAAGGATTGCTGTTGCGCCATGCTCTTTCATCAGCGTTCCTAAAATTGGCACAACCAGTTTGAAATAGGTTGCACGCTCCTCTTCCAGCCTGCGGCCCAGTTCGCGTGTCTTTACCTCTTGGGCACGGCGAATGGCCTGCACTTTGTCATCAAACCCATCCGCCAACAGCCGGAAGGCCTCGGGCGTCAGTTTCGGGCGCTGCTCGGTCAGGGATCTTTCCTCGGCGGTCAGATCTGCCTCTATCCGCCGATTTTCGGCTGAAAGGGTGGCGGATGCGGATTCAATATCTGAATTCACCCGCTCGCCGTATAGCGAGGTGGCAAACAGGCGCTCTTGATTGATGGTCAGAATGGTGCTGGTTGATGCGCCCTGACCCTGTGCCGCGACAGGGGCAGCCACGCCAAACCACAAACCGAATAAAACCAGAACCGGATATAAAAAACCCCGCCGTTCCATATCAGAAAGTGGTCTGGATGGTCAGCTCGAAGCTCTGGTCTAGATCGTAGCTTTCTTTTTGCAATGCTTTGGAGAAGTTGAACCGCAATGGGCCGATGGCCGTGGTCCAGAAGATCGAAAACCCGATGGCAGAACGCCAGTGCAGTGAATCATCCACAGGATTGAGTCCCGCTGGGCCACCGTTAATGTTGTCCAATCCCCAGACAGTGCCGATATCATAGAACACACCAGCCGTCAGGCCGTATTCCTCGGGCAGGCCCAGCGGGAAATTTGCCTCGAACCGTGCCACGGCAAACATGTTGCCCCCCAGCGCATCATCATTGGTCACAGTCAGGTCCCGTGGGCCAATGCCGTTGGCGGCAAACCCGCGCATTTTACTACCGTTCAAAAAGAACCGGTCCGTAACGCGTGTTTCATTGCTTGACAGGGATGCAATCGCACCGCCTTCAAATACCGCGCGCAAGGTTACTTCTTCATTGAACACCTTGGTCTCGGCCCCAAGCAGGGCGGTTGTTTTGATGAAGTTTGTATCCCCGCCCAAACCGGCGTAATCCTGACTGAAGCGAAGCACGATTCCGGCATTCGGGTTTAGCCCGGTGCGGCGCGTATCATAGCTGTAGGAATAGCCAAGCGAGCTGGTGAGCAGCGTGCCTTGATCCTGATCGGCGATCATAATTGCCGAGCTCACCCCCGCAGCAGTGTCCACATCCTTGGTAACACTGCTATTCAAAGAATACCGCACTTCTAGTCGGCCATTTTCACTGATCGGGAATTCAAGCGCCGGACTTATGCCGATCACCCGCGTGCCATAATGCGAATTGGAATTGCTGGATGTTGTATAAAATCCGTTGAACCTGAACCGAACATCCCGTCCCAAAAAGGCCGGTTCAACAAACGAGAAGCTGGCACTGGCATCGGCACTGGCGGTGTTGAACGAAAAGCTAAGCCCCTGCCCGCGCCCCAAAAAGTTGCGCTCGGAAAAGCCGACGGTCAATCCAAATCCGGCATCCGTTCCGAAAGACGCGCCAAAGCTCAGGCTGCCGGTTGGCTGCTCATCTACATTAACGTCAACAACAACCTGATCGGGTGCTGATCCCTCGCGGGCATTCACATCGGCATTGCTGAAAAAGCCAAGCCGCCGAATGCGCTCAGCAGATTCGCGGATCGCGCGCGGATTGAACGGGTCACCCTCAACCACTCGGAACTGGCGGCGCACCACGCGGTCCAGCGTTGTTGCATTGCCCTCGATATCAATCCGTTCCACAAAAATCCGTGGGCCTCTGGATATGACAAATTCTACATCCAGCGTCAGATCACGGTCATTGCGGGTGATCCGTGGCTCGACCCTGATGAAATTCAAGCTCTTCTTGATCGCCAGCCGCTCCATCCGCGCAATGGTATTTTCAACATGCGTCGGCGTATAGCTCATGCCCGGACGGATTTTTACTGCGGCTTGGAATTCCTCGGCATCGACCTCTTCCAGATCACTGACAGTGGTGATTTCACCGAATTCGAACTTTTGCCCTTCATTCACACTGAACGTGACAAAAAACCCGTCCCGCTCGCGCGAGATTTCGGAATTCACCGATAGAATTTGAAAATCGACATAGCCACGCGACAAATAGAAATCTCGCAGCACCTGTTTATCAAACTCGATCCGGTCAGCGATGAACGAATCCTTTTTCACCAGCGCCCGCAAAAGGCCGGCTTGTTTGGTTTCTAGAACCCGTCGCAAACGGCGGTCCGAATAAGCGCGGTTGCCAACAATGCTTAGGCGTTCAATTTCGACCACTTGGCCTTCGGTGATTTCAAACACCAGATCGACGCGGTTGTTCGAGCGGCGGATGATTTTCGGCGTCACCGTGGCCGAATACCGGCCTGACTGGCTGTAGGCGTCAGTGATTGCGGCGGCGTCCGCTTCAGCTGTGGACGGACTATAGACGTGGCGCGACTGCGATTGCACAATGACCGCTAGGTCCTCGGATTTCAGCCGCTTGTTTCCTTCAAAATTAATCCGGTTAATCGTAGGAAATTCGCGCACAGTGATCAGCAAGGTGCCGCCGCGTGGCTCGATGGACACAGATTCAAACAAACCGCTGCCCAAAACACGCTGATATGCGTCATTCAACTCAGCCGCAGACACTATTTCTCCCTTAGCGATTCCGGCGTAGGTCAGGATGGTGGCAGGCTCGATCCGTTGATTGCCCTCGATCTTGACCGCGTTAAATCGATAGGATTGTGCCTGTGCCGTTGTCGGTGCAACCACATAACCCATTGATAGTGAAAGAAATAAAACAACAGAAATTCGTTTGAATACTGATTTCATTTTAGTGCCCCATACCGCCCTACTGGTTTTTATCTTGGTCATTATTGCCAAGCCCGAATAGATATCCTGATGCCTCTTGCTAACGGGTCTGCGGGGGGTTGTCAAAAGACCAAAAAGCCCCGACCACTATTGGCGGAGGTGCGTCCTTATACATAATAAAATAGGGTTATCCCAGTGCGAGGGACCCAAAAAACGCGCCAGCAAATAGCGCTGTGGCGAGCGTTGCGATATACAACAAACGATCCCAGTTGATATCAACCAGAAGCGAAAGGCCGCGATAGCTGTTTTGTATGGCTTGCATGGATCTGCCCTTACCTTGTTGCGTGTTACAAAGTAGTTATATCGCCCGATTAAGGCACAATTAGGGCAATATGCCCGTTTTCAATATGGCTGATTACGGGCAGAACAGATCATTGGTTATGGCAAACACCATCAAGGACAGGATCAACACCAGCCCTGTGGTCATCATGATTTGCAACGCCTTGTCGCTAGGCGGCTTGCCGGTCACGGCCTCATAGGCAAAAAACACCAGATGCCCGCCATCCAGAACCGGAATTGGAAATAGGTTCAACAGGCCAACGGCCGCCGACAACAGGGCAATAAAAAAGATGAAACTCTCGGCCCCTTGGCTGGCCATTTGCCCCGATACTTTGGCAATGCCAATCGGGCCAGACATATTGCACGAACTGATTGCGCCGGTGACCATGTGATACAGTCCAGAAATCGACTGGGTCATGATGCCCCATGTCCGTTTGCCGCCAATCACAATCGATTCCCCCAAACCGGGGCTTTCAACAGCCGATGTAAAGAACGGGCTGCCGCTAATACCAATGATATAACGGGTTTCAAAGCTGTTATCAGATTTGGGCAGGTCGCGTTTCTGGGCCTCTATCGTAATCTCGATAATCTCGCCGTCCCGCCAGATTTTCAGGACGGTTGGCGCGCCTTTAGTGCCATTGATCACCGGAATCATCTGGCCAAATTCAAACACCTCTTCATCGCCAATCGCCAGAATAACATCGCCTTCTTTCAGGCCCGCAGCCTCGGCGGCCCAGCCTGGTGATACGTACGATACCCGCGACGGGGACAGGGGTGGCCCCAGAACGGTTACCTTGGTTCCATCGCGCAAAACGGTGTAGTCCAGTGTTGGCGTGACCGGCAGCGTATCGATGAAATCATAGAACCCTTCTTCCTCGGGCAGTTCTATGCCGTTGATCGCAAACAGTTTATCCCCTGATTGCAATCCGTATTCATCTGATGGCAATTGATATATCGTTTCAATCGTTGGCGGGTAGCTGGCCACACCGGACGACAGTGCAAGGCCTGCAAACACAATGATCGCAAGAATGAAATTAAACACAGGCCCCGCCAGAACCGTGGCAAATCGTGCCCACAAAGGGGCGCCGTGCATGGTGCGGCGCAATTCGGATTCAGACAGGCTGCTGATCACCTCGCCGTCTTTACCGCTGGCTGCACTGGAATCGCCCAGAAACTTTACATATCCGCCAAAGGGCAAGGCCGCTATCTGCCATTTAGTGCCGTGTTTATCATGGCGCGAGTAGACCACAGGCCCAAACCCGAGCGAGAACACCTCGGCATGGATACCGGACCAGCGCCCGACGATGTAGTGGCCATATTCGTGGATCGCCACAATCACCGAAAGGGCGACGACAAACGCCACCAGTGTAAATGCAAAATTGCCGAATGACGGGATAAGGCCTGCTAAATCCAAGGGGTAGTCCTCTTTGTTTTTTGTAATTACGCGCTCTGGGTGCGTATTATTTCTTTTGCTGCTTGTCGTGCCAGATGGTCTGTCTTGCGCACCATATCAAGGGTGATCGCGTCATTATTATGTCCGGCGGCGGCCGAATTTTGCAAAAGTGCCTCTTCTACCACTTCGGCCATTTGCATAAATCCGATTTGTCCGGTGATGAACGCATCCAGCGCCGTTTCTTTGGCCGCATTGAACACCGCCCCGGTTAACCCGCCCGCCTCGATCACCTCACGGGCCAGTCGCAGCGCGGGCCAGCGTTGTTCGTCCGGTGCACGAAACTCCAATTTGCCAATTTGCGCTAGATCCAACCGTTCCACCGGCACGTGTCCACGGTCGGGCCAGTGTAGCGCGTAGCCAATGGCGTGGCGCATATCGGCGGGGCCAACGTGGGCCATGATGCCGCCGTCAATGAACCCGACCAGCGCATGGATCAGGGATTGCGGGTGGATTATTACCTCGATTTGCTCTGGCTTAACGCCAAAATATTCTTTGGTTTCAATCACCTCAAGTGCTTTGTTAAACATACTGGCACTGTCGATAGTGATGCGTTGGCCCATGTCCCAATTCGGATGGCTTTGGGCCTGTTTCAGCGTAGCGGTGGCCAGTTTTTCAATCGGCCAATCCCGAAACGCGCCGCCCGATGCGGTGATGATGATGCGCTCGACCGCCGCTAAATCCTCGCCTACCAGCGCCTGAAAGATCGCCGAATGTTCGCTATCAACCGGCAGCAATGTCGCGCCATGCGCCTTGGCTTCGCGCATCAGCAGCGGCCCCGCCGCCACCAGACTTTCCTTATTGGCCAACGCCAATGTGGTGCCCTGTCTTAAAGCCCGCAGGCCCGGGGCCAACCCAGCCGCCCCAACGATGGCCGACAAAATCCAGTCGGCAGGCCGCTCGGCCGCCTCAACCAGCGCCGCCTCGCCCGCCGCCACTTCAACACCACTGCCCGTCAGTGCGGCTTGCAGATCGCCCAGATATTCGGGGAACGCGGTGATGGCGATCTCGGCCCGCAATTCACGCGCGTCTTTGGCCAGTTGTGCAATGTTGCGCCCGCCGGTCAGCGCCACCACCTGATATTTGTCCGGTGCGCGGCAGATCAGGTCAATCGCGCTTTGGCCTATTGATCCTGTTGCGCCAAATATGGTGATCCGGCGCATATCATCCGGCCCCATGTGGAAAACCTGTCAGCACCACCAGCAGAACCACCACCAGTGACGCGCCCAGCATTCCGTCAAACCGGTCCATGAAACCGCCATGCCCAGGGATCAGGTTTGATGAATCCTTGATGCCGGTTTTGCGTTTGATCGCACTTTCCGCGATGTCGCCCATTTGCGCAGCAAACGCCACCAGAACCGAAACCAACCACAAACCGTTTGATAAATCATAGGCCGTGCTGAAATACAGCCCGACCAAAGCTGCGCCAACCCATCCGGCAATTGTTCCCGACCATGTTTTTTTTGGGCTGACCTTGGGCCAGAATTTTGGCCCGCCCAACATGCGCCCCGCTGCATAGCCGCCAATATCACTGGCAATCACCACCAGCAGCATCCAAAGCAGCCAGACAAGACCAAGGTCTTGGCGTAGATAGATAAATCCGTATCCTGCCAGAATGATAAGCGCGCAATACCCCACAAAAATCTGCCGGTTTTGCTTGAGCACATAGGCCCCAAAACCCACCACGGCCACCAACCCAACAGCCATAAATATAGGCGACAAACTTCCCGACCATGCAACAACGACAGCCGTATTGACCCCGAGTGCGGCGTGGCGTTTTTCTTGATCGGGCGCGATCATTCGCGTAAGCTCCCATGTCATCAGCCCACAGGAAATCGTGATCAAGGCCTTGAACCACATGCCACCGGCCCAAACTGCCCCCGCCCCGACAATCGCCATCACAATCGCCGACATCACACGCGGTTTAAGGTCATCCCAGTTTCGATCCCTCATGCGGGCACCGCCCCAAAACGGCGCTCGCGATTGCCATATCCGCCCAGAACTTCGGCAAATATTTCTGGGGTGAAATCGGGCCACAGGGTATCAATAAATTCGTATTCGGAATAGGCCGCCTGCCATAACAGGAAATTGGAAACCCGCGCCTCGCCCGATGTGCGGATCACCAGATCGGGATCCGGCAGCACACAGGTATCCAGAAACCGCGTCAGGGTTTCCTCGTCCACATCCTCGGGGTGCAGTTTACCCTCGGCCACCTCATGTGCCAGCCGTTTGGTGGCGCGGGCCACCTCATCGCGGCCACCGTAATTCAGCGCAATGGTCAAATGCACCAGATCATTATGCGCCGTTACCTGCTCCAAATCATCCATCAGCGCCAACAGCTTATTGTCCAGCTTGACACGATCTCCAATGAACCGGACACGGACCTTGCGATCAATCAGCGCCTGGGTTTCCCTTTTGATGTAGCGCCGGAACAACAGCATCAGACCGGACACTTCGGCTTGTGTGCGCTTCCAGTTCTCGGTCGAAAACGCAAAGATCGTCAGGTATTTCACCCCCAGATCAGGGCAGGCCTCGACAATTTCGCGCACCCGTTTTGCACCCGCCCTGTGGCCAAACAAACGCGGCTTGCCGCGGGCTTGCGCCCAGCGACCATTGCCATCCATAATGATGGCCACATGGTTCGGGGTATTCTTCGGGTTTACCTTACTGACCAACATCTTACCTTTCAAAGCTCAGCCAAACTCGGGCTAAACCTGCATGATTTCTTCTTGCTTGTTTTCCAGTGCGGCATCCACTGCTGCAATGGCCTTGTCGGTCAGATCCTGCACCTCGTCGTGCCAGATTTTATGGTCGTCTTCGCCCATGCCGTCGGCCTTGGCTTTTTTCAATTGGTCCATCCCGTCGCGCCGCACATTGCGCACTGCAACCCGCGCGTGTTCGGCATATTGCGCGGCCACTTTGGTCAGTTCGCGGCGGCGCTCCTCGTTCAACTCGGGGATCGGCAGCATGATGATGGTGCCATTCAACTGCGGGTTAATCCCCAACCCACTTTCGCGGATCGCCTTTTCAACGGCGGCGACCATTGCCTTGTCCCAGACATTGATCGTTAACATGCGCGGTTCAGGCACATTAACCGTGCCGACCTGATTGACCGGTGTTTTCTGGCCATATGCCTCGACCATAATCGGATCCAGCATCGAGGCGGCAGCCCGCCCTGTGCGCAGGCTGGCAAATTCAGTGCGCAATGCCCCTTGCGCCCCGTCCATCCGGCGCTGGAGGTCATCAAGGTCAATTTCAATTTCGTCTGACATGCTGTTTTCTTTCCTAGCTCGGCTTTTGCCGGATTACGCCCAATATACAGTTAACTATGAACCGTTGTATAGGTTCCTTCACCCGCCAGAATGCCACGGAACCCACCTGGTTCATCCAGCGAAAAGACGATGATCGGCAGATTGTTATCACGGGCTAGCGCAATCGCGCTGGCATCCATCACCCCTAGGTGCTGTTGCAGCACCTCGTCATAGCTGACCCTCTCGTAACGTTTGGCATCGTCAAACTTGGCTGGGTCCTTGTCGTAAACCCCGTCGACCTTGGTTCCTTTGAAGATCGCTTCACAGGTCATTTCATTGGCCCGCAGGGTCGCGGCGGTATCGGTGGTGAAATAAGGATTGCCTGTTCCGGCAGCAAAAATGCACACCCGCTTTTTCTCAAGGTGGCGCACGGCGCGGCGCCGAATGTAGGGTTCGCACACCTGATCCATCGGAATGGCGCTGATCACGCGGGTATAGACGCCGATGCCCTCAAGGGCAGATTGCATCGCCAACGCGTTCATCACGGTTGCCAGCATCCCCATATAATCCGCCGTGGTGCGTTCCATCCCTTGTGCCGAGCCTTGCAAACCACGGAAAATGTTACCGCCACCAATGACCATGCAAATCTCGGTGCCCATGTCGTGTACGGTTTTTACCTCGTGGGCGATGCGTTCAACCGTGGGCGGATGCAGGCCAAACCCCTGATCACCCATCAACGCCTCACCAGAAATCTTTAGCATCACCCGCTTGAACGCGGGCTTTTCGGAGTCGTTTGGTGTGGTATTGTCTGCATCATTCATGGTGATTTGCCCCCGCATAAATCTAGGTGTTTGCCTTTTGGCTAAAATGTCGGAAAAACGGGGCAGGTTCAACGCCAAACAACGCGAGTGCAGCAATTGATTGATATTAAATCCATCCCCGCCGATCTGCCGGTCCTGATTGCCGGACCAACGGCGGCAGGCAAGTCGATGCTGGCGCTGGAAATCGCCGATACATCTGGCGGGGTGATTGTGAACGCCGATGCGCTGCAGGTGTTTGATGGCTGGCGCATTCTGACGGCGCGGCCTGATGACCATGATCTGGGGCTGGCCGAGCACCTTTTATATGGGCATGTGCCGTTCAACCGTGACTATTCGGTCGGGCTCTGGCTGCGCGACGTGGCGCAAATTCTGGACAAATCGCCGGACCGCCCGATCATCGTTGGCGGCACCGGCCTGTATTTCAAGGCCCTGACCGAAGGTTTGGCCAACATCCCCGCCACCCCGCCAGAAATCCGGACGCGTGCCGATCAACTGCTGGCCGACCAAGGGCTGGATGCGCTGATCATCGGGCTGGATCCGGCGACGTTGGCGCGGATTGACCGGCAAAATCCGGTTCGGGTGCAGCGGGCATGGGAGGTGCAGCAGGCCACGGGGCGCAGTCTGGCCGCGTGGCAGGATATGACCCCGCCGCCCCTGTTGGGGCTGGAACAATGCACGCCGATCGTGCTGAATGCGGAACGGGACTGGCTGAACGCGCGGATTGACCGGCGGTTTGATTTGATGCTGAAAGGCGGCGCACTGAATGAAGCCCGCGCAATGGAGCAGCACTGGAACCCTGCCCACCTGTCAGCCAAAGCAATTGGCGCCCCACAACTGATTGCCCATATTAGGGGTCAAATCACGCTTGATCAGGCGCGTGATGCCGCCAGCATCGCATCGCACCAATACGCCAAACGCCAACGCACATGGTTTCGCGCCCGCATGGGTGGCTGGCATCCGCTTAATCTGCCGTAACCCATCGGCCACGATCCGCTGTATAATGTTTTTTAGTCATTTTTTGTTTGGTAACGGCGGCTTACCGGCGTAGCGTGCCTAAAAACAGGGTAAAAAGCCCAACCGTCCGAGGCAAGTGATGACCGAAATTGAGAACAAACTCCCCGAAGTCCGTATGACTCCGATTCCGCGACTGGCCCAAGGCGGGCGTTGGCGGGTCGAAGCTATGCGCAGTTATTCATCCAACCTGTTATTGTGGTTCACCCGTGGCCAGGGACGCATTACTGTGGCTGGCACCACCCGTGGTTACGGGGCGCATAATGCGGTGTTTATCCCCTCGGGCGTGATGCACGGGTTCGAGGTGTCAACACAGGTGTTTGGCACCGCCATCTTCATCCCGCGCGATCTTGGCTTCCCATTGCCCCATATGCCAATGCATTTGCGTATTCGCGATGCTGGCCCGCAAAGCGAAGTCACCGGCATTCTGGACAATTTGCAACGCGAGCTGGAAGGGGCGCGGCCAGAGCGTATTCGCGCCACACATCACCACACCGGATTACTTACCGTTTGGCTGAAGCGCCAGATGTTGCTGCATAGCGAGGACAGCAAAGCTCCCGATGCGGCCCAACGGCTGACCACACGGTTTACCGAAATGATCGAAGCGCAGTACCAAAGCGGTATGAACGTGGCCCAATACGCCCAAGCATTGGGTGTGACGCCCACGCATCTGACGCGGGTGTGCAATCAGGCATGTGGGCGCCCCGCCTCCTCCCTGCTGAGTGATCGAGTGATATTCGAGGCTCGCCGCCTGCTGCGCGAAACCAAAACGCCGATCCAGCAGGTCGCGGCCGAACTCGGCTTTACATCCCCTGCCTATTTCACCCGCGCCTTCCAGCATCATACCGGCCAGACACCTTCGGCATTTAGACGCGCCCGCTAACTCTTTCTTCTTTTCATAAATACCTGCGCCGCAGGCATCGTCCTTTGCATCGCCATATTCATTGCAAATGCAACGATATTGATTTACTTTGCATGGATCAGGAATGGAAAGGATGCCTAATATGAAGATCGAACGAATCCATCACGTCGCCTATCGCTGTAAGAACGCCAAGGAAACCGTTGAATGGTATAATAAAATGCTGAATATGGATTTCATTTTGGCAATCGCCGAGGACCATGTGCCTTCCACCCACGATCCTGACCCCTATATGCACGTCTTTATGGATTCGGGTGCTGGCAATGTTCTGGCATTCTTTGAATTGCCAACCCTGCCCGAAATGGGCCGCGATCCGAACACGCCGATCTGGACCCAGCATCTGGCGTTCAAGGTAAAAGACCGCGACGAGTTGCTAAAGTTCCGTGATCATCTCGAAGCCAATGGCGTCGAGGTTCTGGGCGTCACGGACCATTCGATCTTTCACTCGATCTATTTCTTTGACCCCAGCGGTCACCGGTTGGAACTGGCCTGCCCTGATCCACAAGAGGATGCAATGCTGGCCAAACTGGATTCGGTGAAATGGGACATGCTAAATGAATGGGACCGCACCAAAAAGGCCCCGCGCCACGCCGCATGGATGCATGAAAAAGAGCTGGACGGCGTAGAATAGCCTTAGCTGCCCCAGATTTTACGGACGTAATTCTTCGTCTCGCGATACGGCGGCACGCCGCCGTATTTTTCAACAGCCCCGGGTCCGGCATTATAGGCCGCCAAGGCCAGCCGCCATGAACGGAACCGGTCATACTGCTGGCGCAAATACCGTGCCCCACCATCCAGATTTTCATGTGGCACCCGTGGGTTCACACGCAAACGCCGTGCTGTGGCTGGCATCAATTGCGCCAGCCCCAACGCCCCCTTGTTTGATTTTGCCCGCGCATTCCAGCCGCTTTCCTGCTGGATCAGGCGCAGGAACAAATCTTCCGGCACCCCGTGTTTGCGCGCCGCTGCCCGCGCAACATTCAGATATGGTCCATTGTAGCGCCCGCCATACCGCAGCGAACCGCCAGCCTTGGTCGGCGTGATAACCGCATTTGGCTGCAAGCGAACTGAATTGGAATATTGGCTGGCTGCCCGTCCGTCCAACACACTGGTTTGCGAGCGAAACAGCGAAGTTCGAGATTTTGTCGACAGGTTTAGCGGCTCGGCATTGGCCATATCAGACCAAGCTATCCCCCCAATCAATACTGACGCAATTATGCGTTTCATTCCCAGTCCCCACCAGTCAGAATGACCTTGCTTTTGGGCAATATAATGGATTTTTTAGAAATCACCAGCCTTTGTGCCCCCATTGCATTTTTGCCCGTTTTCAAGCGGCGATTTCGCGCTCAACCAATGGCGAAAGCATCAGATCCTCAATCAACAGGCTGACCAGCTGGCCACGGTTTTCAACCTCGGCCTTGCGATAAATCGCATTCAACTGCGCCTTGATCGTGCCGTCGCGTGATCCGCGCAAATCAGCGATTTCACTGATTGAATAGCCTTTCAGGGTAAATCCCGCCACATCCTGTTCGGCTGCGGTTAGTTTCCAGTCGGAAAACATTTCTTCCATTAGCTCGTGCAACGCCCCCGAAGCAATACTGATGCCGCGTTCAATACGCGATTGGCGGCGCAGCAAATGCATCAGATACCGCGCCTCGACCCCGACCCCCAAAATCAGCACCAGTGACGCCAATCCCTCGATCACCAAATGCCACGAACCACTGAAGGTCGACCGACCCATCCAGTAAGCGTCATCCAGAACATCGCTAAGAAAAAACAGGGCACAAATAGGGCCTGTTGACGTTTACCGCAAATGAATGACGGTTGCGACGATTGAAATCATGGCCTTAAAACTATCGTCAGTTTTACATGCACGTAATGCTATCCTTTTGAATTCCTTTATCTTTTGGA
>NZ_JBSMEZ010000145.1:0-24286 GCF_056498605.1 Profundibacter sp. | reverse complement strand
AACGTGCCATTGCTCTGCTCCAGTTCTGGGCCATCTGGCCCGGTTGCCTTAGTGGTCCTCCTAGACACCTCGTTGCTCGGGTGTCCTTGGAAAAGAGGAGATCACGTCACTGTGCGGATTCGTAGGGGAGAATGGGGCAAGAATATGGCGGGCTTGTGGATGAATCGCATCACCCCACAATATGTTGTATGTTGCGGGGTGATTGTAAAATTAGAGCGATTAATTTCAGCGGGTTGTGGGATTTATGCCGCAACCAGTTCGGCCAGACCGTATGCGCCCTCTTTGGCGGCAATCGGGGCGGCATCCGTCACCTCGCGCAGCCGGTTGGCAAAGGCCAGACGCCAATCAACGTCATCGGCCCCCAGCAATTCGGCCACGGCCACATCACGGGTCCATGCGTCGCACGAGGTTAGATAAACCGTGTCGCCATCTGTGACGTCTTTGGCGGCGATCACTATAGGGGTTGCTGAATTTGTCATCGGGATTCTCCTAGTGAATGCTATTACTTGTCAGCTATAATAGAATATTATCCCGACACCTAGCTAGGTGAGCGGATGAATAAGGGCATATACCATGTGTCTACAGTCAGAACTGGAACGCACGTTCCAAATGATAAAGGAAAAGAGAATGGTGGCTCGAATAGACGGGTTGGACCGGAAAATCCTTGCACAGCTGCAACAGGATGCATCGCTGTCGCTGGACGAAATAGCCCGCAAAGTCGGCTCCTCCAAGACGCCGGTCTGGAACAGGATTCGCAAGTTGAAAGCCGCAGGCGTGATCGGGCGCCAAACGGTTCTGCTGGACCCGCAGGCGTTGGGGCTTGAGGCGTGCTTTTTCGTGCTGGTGCGCACTTCCGAACATGATGCGGATTGGCAGGCACGGTTTTTGACCACATTGCAGGCGCGTGCGGAAGTGATGGAGGCACACCGGTTGGCGGGGGATATTGATTATATCCTGAAGGTGCGGGTGAAGAACGCCAAGGCGTATGATACGTTTTATCAGGCGCTGATTGCCGAGGTGAAAATTTTTAACGTCACGGCGCTGTTGTCGATGGAGGAGATCAAATCGACGACGGTATTGCCCGTAGATGTAGAAGAGTAGGTATTTATGGCAAGAAGAAGGGGTGAGCGGCCCGCTGCCCTTTGTAAGGGAAGTCGAAAATGCCAGAGGGGGTTTCTGGCTCCGACGGTAGGGATCGAACCTACGACCAATTGATTAACAGTCAACTGCTCTACCGCTGAGCTACGTCGGAACACGAGGGCGGATATAGCAACCGATAATCGCCCCGTCCAGAGGCATTTGCACTTAAAGGCGGATAAATTCGGCATCCGGGGAAAGTGGTGTTTGGGTTTTAACCAATCCGCGGCCCAATAGATCAATCAGGTGGGCTAGAACATTGCGTCCCGCCGCAGGCATCAAGGCGGCAGGCGTGTCGATATAAACCGCGCGGGTCAAGGTGGAAACCGTAACGGGGGTATCGGCCATTGCCGCCAGTATTTGGGATTCGCGGGTTTTGCGATGATCAATGAGCCAGTTGATCCGCTCGCGCGGGTTGGTGACGGGGGCACCGTGACCAGCGTGATAGATACGGTCCTTGCGCGATGCCAAATGGGTGCAAGAGGCCATGAACTGGGTCAGATCACCGTCGGGCGGTGACACCAGCGAACTGGCCCAACCCATCACATGGTCGCCGGTAAACAGCACATCCTGCCATGCGAAACACAGATGGTTCCCCATATGGCCCGGTGTCCAGAGCGCTTGCAGACTCCAGTCCGACCCATCCACCACCTCGCCATCCTTCAGGCATTGATCGGGTGCGAATGCTACATCAATGCCTTCGCCGCCCCCCGTCATACCGCGCGCCACCTGATCGGTCATCACATCGCTACGGCCAGCAACGCTGTCACCATAGGCCAGCACGGGAGCAGCAGTGGCCTCGGCCAAGGGGCGGGCCAATGGTGAATGGTCAACATGGCTGTGGGTGACGAGGATCGCCTCGATCACTTCGCCACGGGTGGCGGCCATGATCGCGTCAAAATGGGCGGGCAGATCGGGGCCTGGATCAATCACCGCCACGCGGCCTTTGCCGACAATATAGGTATTGGTGCCGCGCCACGTCATTGGCGACGGGTTTGGCGCTAGGATGCGGCGCAATCCGTCACCTAGACCCTCGACAACACCTGCCACAGGATTGAAATCTTTGTCCATCGTCAGAATCACGCTTTCCCTTGTGGCCTTGCGCCGTTACGTTTCCCATTATGACCTTTAAGTGGCTCAAACGCTATATGCCTCGCAGTCTTTATGGCCGCGCCGCCCTGATTCTGATTGTGCCGATTGTCACGATCCAGCTGGTGGTATCCATCGTGTTTATCCAGCGGTTTTACGAGGATGTAACCCGCCAAATGACCCGCAATGTGGTGTTGGAACTGTCCTATCTACTGCGCCAGATCGAGGATGCACCGGATGTGGCCACGGCGGCCACAATGATCGCCCCGTTGCAGGAACCGTTGGCGATGATGATGACATTGCCGGCAAAGACCCAAGCACAAGAGCGGCAGGCGTTTATCGACCTGTCCGGTCAGGCAATGAGTGAAACCCTGCGCGGCGGGGTGAATGGTATCCGCGCGATTGATCTGGTGACGAACAATGACGTGGTGCATTTGTGGGTCAAAACCAAATTTGGCGATATGGAGGTGGAGTTCTCGCGCTTGCGCGTATCTGCCCGAAATCCGCACCAATTGCTGGTGCTGATGCTGGCGACAGGTATTCTAATGACGATTATCGCCATTTTGTTCTTGCGTAACCAGTTACGCCCGATCAAGCGGTTGGCTGCGGCGTCTGAGTCCTTTGGCAAAGGCCGGGTGGTGGCCTATTCACCCTCTGGTGCGACCGAGGTGCGGGCTGCGGGGGCGGCATTTTTGGCAATGCGCGCCCGTATTGATCGCCAGATAGAACAGCGCACCATAATGCTGTCGGGGGTCAGCCATGATTTGCGCACACCCCTGACGCGCCTGAAACTGGGGCTGTCGATGATGGACGAGGGCGAGGATGTCGCTGCGTTGCTACGTGATGTGGCAGATATGGAAGGGTTGCTGGACGGGTTTCTGGCTTTCGCCCGTGGGGATGCGGGGGAAGAACAGCAAAGTACTGATCCAGTTGCACTGGTGCAACAGGCGGTGGCCAACGCGCATCGGGCGGGTAAACAGGTGGAAATGGCCATTGTATCGGGCAACGGCGAGGTGATGATGCGCCCCAAAGCGGTGTTGCGGGCGGTCGAGAACCTGATAGGCAACGCGGTGCGCTATGGCCGTCACGCCAAGGTGTCGGTGGCTTTGACCGAGCGCACTTTGGTGATCAGCGTCGAGGATGACGGGCCCGGCATCGCTGCGCAGGATCGGGAGGAGGCGCTAAAGCCGTTCTCGCGGCTAGAGCCTGCCCGCAACCAGAATAAGGGGTCCGGCGTCGGGCTGGGTCTGTCGATTGCCATTGATATTGCGCGGGCGCATGGTGGCTCATTACGGTTGGGCGAGAGCGAGAATATGGGCGGGTTGCAGGTGGATCTGGTGCTGTCGCGCTAGAGCCTGTTTTCGTTAAACTGAATTCACCTGCCGGGTTGAACGCGTTGCGCTATGCGAACGCTGCCTCGCCTCGGCAGATGAAGGCTTGTGTGAAACGTCAGGAATATCTGACTTTTCCGTCACGACATTGGGTCAAACGTAAAACTGGCCAATGTCTAGTTTGAGCCCTTTGTGTCAAATTGAGGTTTTCTATAATAAGAGAAACAAAACCCAAGTTGAAAGAGAGTTACGATGCCCCAACCTTACCACGGTGGCTGTGAATGCGGCGCTGTTCGATACATCCTTTCCGGTGAACCTATTATCACCTACGCATGTCATTGCACTATCTGCCAATCACAATCAGGCAGTGCATTTGGGTTGGCCATGCGCATCCATGCCGAAGACTTCAAAATTTCCAAAGGCGGATTGAAAAGCTTTACGAGGCAAGCTGATAGTGGACAAATTTTTACGAATTCTTTTTGCTCGGACTGCGGCACAAGAATTCACCATCACGCCAGCAAGGCGACTGGCCATCTTAGCCTCAAACCGGGAACGCTGGACGATACGCGTTGGGTGAAACCCACGCATCATGTCTTTGCCCGAAGCGCGCAGCCATGGTTCATCTTTCCAGAAGACGCCCAAGTTTTCGACACGGTGCCTTCGGACCGATCATGGCTTTCTGGCACGAGGTGATTGTCGCTAAGTCCGCACAGCCGACATTGGGTCAAACTTGCTTGGCGTTTGGATCGGTTATGCGTGGCAGAAACCTGTTGTCAGATTCAGGAAATGTCCAGATGTGGGACACATTGCTCGACGTTCCACGGCTTGAATCCAATCAAACGCAACTCGCGCTGATCAAACCTACAGGATAACGCCCCGCGCCTGCACCTCGAACGCCGGAAAGATGCTGCCAAGGTCCGGCGCGCCCATATGTTTGGCCATCACTTCGCCCAGCACATGCCGGTAATCGGTGGTGATCGCCAGATCTGCCCCGTTATCCAGCGTTTCATTGGCCAGACCCGGCCAGTCGCCCAGCATTTGGCCCCCTGCAACAGTGCCGCCCAGAACCATCATCGCATTGCCATAGCCATGATCGGTGCCCCCCGATGTGTTTGACCGCAAGCGGCGGCCAAATTCGCTCATCACCACCACGCAGGTATGATCGCGGGCGTTGCCCAGATCACGCCAAAACGCCATCAGGGCGCGAGACAGGGTGCCGGTTTGATTGGCAAAACCACCCGCCTGATCCATATGTGTGTCCCAGCCGCCAAAATCGACGGTGGCCACCCGCAATCCCAGATCAAGCTTGATCGCTTGGGCCACGGTTTTCAGCGGATCGGTTAGATTGTTGCTTTCGGGGTAATCCATGTCGGTCCGGTAGGGGCCAAATTCGCCGGTGGCGGGGTCAATCAGCCGTGTTTCCAACGTTTGCGACAGGGTGATCAGCCGCTCGACAGGCGCACCCAGCAGGGCATGGCAGCCAAACCCCGCGCGCAGGCGTTTGCGCAGCAACGGCGACAAATCATGTCCGGCAGCGATGATCAGCTGTTCCATTTCCTCGGCCACGGCAACATCTGCCGACCCACGGGTGCTTTCGGGGGCGGATGTTCCGACGGCCAGCGCCGGCAATTCACCTGCAAGCTGTGCAGTGTTCAACCAACGGCCCAGCCAGCCACCGGCGGCGGCGCCTTTGGCGGCGCGTTCCATTCGGTCTTCGGCATCAAAATGGCTGCGGGTTCCATCAGTGAGGCCCGAAGCGTGGATCACGGCCAGCTCTTTGGCCTCGAACAGTTCGGATAATTCACTTGCCTCAGGGTGAAACCGGAAATCGACATCGGCGGCCTGATGCGACAATAGATGCCCCGCATCATCGCCTTTGCGCCCAACCCGCAACGATGGCGGGCGGGCCGCGATGTAATCCGCATCACCCGAGGGTGAAATCAGGTTCAGGCCATCCGCGCCGCCACGCAGGAACAAAACAACAAGGATCGGGTCTTTGGCCATCTGCTGTGTCTCCTAGCGAAACATGAATTTCGGGGTCAGGGCGAGGGTGGCAATCATGCCGCCGCTGATCCATTCCAGATCTTCACCCTCGTCCCATAACGGTTCATCAGGGTCTGCGTCGAAGGCGGCGATTACGGGCAAAAGGCTGCCTGCATCCGCGCCAAAGCGGTCCTCCCAATAGCTAGCGAGGTCGCCGAACGTTTCGCTGCCATCGGGGGCTTTTCGCAACGCCCCGTTCTCGGCCTCGAACCATTCGGTGTGACATTCAAGCGCTAGTTTCACCATGCCGTTGATCGTGGCCGTGTTGGCCCAATCAATGCTGTGGTCGGAATGGCCGGTGGGCGGGTTCACCTGATGCTGGCTCCAACCGGCCTGTTTAAGCATCCAGTAAAATGCGTCCGAGCGCGGCGAAACTTCGGTATCCGCAGTTCGATAGATCGCACATAGAAATTCAAACGGGCGGCACAGTTTTTGCGCTGGCGTTGCGGCGAATTCATCGTGATAAATGATCGCCCGCAGGGTTTGTGCGATTTGATCAGGAGCATTGCGGTTTTGATGGAAAACGCCTGCCACAAGGTTATGATAGGCGTCGCTCGGGGTTTCGATTCCCAACCGGCGCAGCATTTTTCCTGTGACAAACCGTGCGGTTGCCGGATGGGCCGCCAGCATATCCAGCACTCGTTCGCCATCTTGCATCGGGGCGCTGTTGGCGCTGAATTCCTGACCTAGAATGCGTTTCTGGTAGGGATCGTGCCAGCCCTCGACATAGGTGAAACGGCCAGTTTTCGGCGCGAATGTACCCTCGCCAATCTCGCGCCCATCACCAATGGACCACCCCGTCAGGGCGCGGGCCACCTCGTAGACATCCTGATCAATATATCCGGTTGCGGCCCCCTCAAGCCCACCCGGAACGGCCTTCCAGTCATCGTATAAGTCGTTGAAATAGTTGTCTTGTCCCAATGTGTGCAGTTCCAGCAGTTCGCGGGCATAGTTTTCATTGGCAGGGCTGGCTTGGGATGTGTCGTTGTTCAGGTAGGTCAACATCGAGGGCGCACGCGCCACTTCGCCCAACAAGGTGCGGAAGTTGCCGAACGCATTGTCCCGCATAACCTTGTCGTAAGTAGGGAAAAAGATCGCGGTGCTTTCGTTTTTCATTGCGTTGACGCTGAAATGGTCGTGCCAGAACTGGGTCATGACCTCGCGCAATTGCGCGGGCGCATGCACCCCGCGCACCAGACTTGCCGCGATCACTTCGGCGGCGGGGCGCTCGCGCTCGGTAAATGCAATTGGCGCATCAAAGTCCAGCAGGTGCAGCAATTCGGCGGGGTCGGCATCTAGATATTGCAACCCACGGTGTTCCGATAATGCATTCCACGGTTTGTCATCCTCGGAGCGACCCGCCTCGTATTCGATCAACAAGCGCATCGTATTCAGCCGCGCCGTCAGCGCGTCGTCCTCGGACGGTAATGATAGCTGGCGCTCGACCCATTCCCGCACGCCTATTTCCGCCATCTCGGCGCGGGCGGCGGGGCTGGCCCCGAATGTCAGCCGCCCAAGGTATAAATCGTCAGGTGTGGCGGTGGTTGCCCCTGCCGATCTGACATGGCCGATCGAGGCTATGGCAACAGCGGCAAGGGTTTTGTTGAAACTGCGACGTGTAAGCATGACGACCCTTTGGTTCTGTTTCCAAAGGGTAGCCATGTGGACTGGCGAGGGCAATTGGGATATGGGGAAAGTGGCGAAAATCTGCCATTTACCAGTCCCTTAGACCTGATTTTGATCAATCAGGGATTGGCCCATTTCACGGATCGCGTCCTCGGCGCTGATCAGCGCGCGGCCCAGCAGAGGCTGAACCAGCGATCTGTCCAATTGGTGTTTGCGCCCCAAATTCATCGCCGCCGTTTTCACATCGCCATCAAACATCGCAATCAGGCGCACCAACAGGTTTGGCAAACGCCGCGTCGGGATTTTTCTGGCGTAGGCGGGAAAACTGGCGGCAAGGGTTTTGGCCATCTCCTGCATCGAAATCGAGGCACCAGCGCTGAACACGCGGTGGCCGAACACGGCGGTATCATGTATGGCAAGGATATGCAGTTCTGCCGCATCGCGCACATCGACGATTGAAAAATAGATATCTGGCGTGCCGGGAAAATCGCCCTGCATCATCCGCTGGATAATCGCACCCGATGTGCCGATATCACTTTCCAGCAATGGACCAAGGATAAAGCCGGGGTTGATCACCGTCAGGTCATCGCGCCGACCTGCGGCCTCCATAATCCTCCACGCTTCTTGCTCGGCCAATGTTTTGGACAGGATGTAGGGGGTGACATCCTTGCCGCCGGTTACGGTCCAGTCGGATTCGCCGTAAGGGGGGGTGCGCTCCTTTGGGTAACCGTGGCAGGCCGCAACCATCGACGAGGTCAGCACGATGCGTTTGACGTCTGAACGCAAGGCGGCCTTCAGGGCGCGGCGGGTGCCGTCAATTGCGGGCCGCAATGCGGACGGTTACGGCCTACGGGTTCAAGCGCACCTCGATGGAGGATATTGCGCAAGAGGCAGGCGTATCGCGACCCGCGATTTACCAGCTGTTTCGCAATAAGGATGATGTGTTCCTGTCCTGTCTGGATGTGGTGGTCGCGGATGCTTTTGGTGAGGCCGAGGCCGCGATTGACGGCGTGTCCAGCACCAAAGCGCAAGTCACCGCCTATTTAACGGCCTATATCGGATATTATCATAACCTGCTGGTGGCGGGACCACACGGTCAGGAATTGCTGGATTTGAACAATCGGCTGGGGCGCAGAAATCAAAGGATGCGCAGGCGCGGTTTGTTGGCGAGTTGAACCGGTTGATGGGACAGGGTGTCGATGCCGAAGCGGGGCATATCCTGACGCTTGCCGCCTCGGGGATCAAATTTCAGACGCCAGATGCCACCACGTTAAAGGCGCGGCTGGCTGTTCTGGTGGACAGGTTCGTGGATTAGAAATATTGCGTTGGATGGTAGGCCCGGCAGGACTCGAACCTGCGACCAAAGCGTTATGAGCGCTCTGCTCTAACCAACTGAGCTACAGGCCCGCCTAAATGGTTGAGTAAGCAAAGCAGCGCCTATGGTCAAGCGGATCAAACGTGGTGCTTTACAATAAATGCAGAACGTCATTTTCTTAGGGCAATAATAGCAATAGGCCCATGATGGACGTTTTTACGCGTAAATTGGTTGTTCGGTACACTATCGTATTTGTTGTGGTCACTATATTGACCGGTGTAGTGAGTTATTTTTGCGAAAATATACGTCTGTCAGTACTAGTGGCGGACTAGGCATTGTGCCGCTCCTTGTGGCATCCTTGGAATCCGGGCAATTTTACTACCGAGAAAAATCCATCCTGCCACCAAGACCATATGTCTGGAAAATGGCCGCGATATTTACTGCAATTTCATTTTTTTATCGCTTATTCAAGCCGCGATAATTCTGCCTGCAGGCCTGTTTAGTACGAGCGATATCAGCATGATGTTGGGTTTTGCCTTTGGGGTTGCTGTAATTTACCTTGTGGCTGCATGGTTTTTTTGGATTTGGAGCCAAGAACATGAAGAAGGCGCAGTCGCGCTGAGCCATAGACAGCAGCCCACAGGCTTGATACCCCGCCCATATACGGATTCTATGCGATGGGGTGCTGCCAGATGACTTCGGGAAAAAACGGTTTAACCTATGCCGACGCCGGTGTGGATATTGATGCGGGCAATGCGCTGGTGGAGCGGATAAAGCCCGCCGCCAAACGCACCACGCGCCCGGGTGTAATGTCGGGGTTGGGTGGATTCGGGGCGCTGTTTGACCTGAAAGGGGCAGGGTATGTGGACCCTGTGCTGGTGGCCGCTACGGATGGGGTTGGCACCAAACTGCGCATCGCGATTGATACCGGTATCGTTGATACCATCGGCATTGATCTGGTGGCGATGTGTGTGAATGATTTAATCTGTCAGGGGGCTGAACCCTTGTTTTTCCTGGATTATTTTGCCACAGGTAAGCTGGAGCTGGATCAGGCTGCACAGATTATCGAGGGTATTGCCAAGGGCTGCGAATTATCCGGCTGCGCTCTGATTGGTGGCGAAACTGCCGAAATGCCCGGCATGTATTCGGACGGCGATTTTGATCTGGCGGGGTTCGCTGTCGGCGCGATGGAGCGCGGCGCAACATTGCCCGATGGTGTGGCGGTGGGCGACGTTTTACTGGGATTGGCCAGCGACGGGGTGCATTCCAATGGCTATTCTCTGGTGCGCAAGGTGGTCGAAGTTTCCGGCCTTGGCTGGGATGCTGACTGCCCGTTTGGCAGCGGTTCTTTAGGCAAAGCACTACTTGCCCCCACGCGCCTATACGTGAAATCGACACTAGCGGCGATACGGGGCGGCGGCGTGCATGCCTTGGCGCATATCACCGGCGGCGGGTTGACCGAAAACATCCCGCGGGTTCTACCCGATGGCATGGGCGTTGCAATTGACCTGAATGCATGGGAATTACCACCTGTTTTCAAATGGATAGCCGATGTGTCGAAGATGTCAGAACCAGAGCTGTTGAAGACATTCAACGCCGGATTGGGTATGGTGCTGGTGGTGTCGGCGGATCAGGCGGACGACATTGCAGCACTGTTAACGGCCGAGGGCGAAATGGTTTCAAAGATCGGCCATGTAACACCAAGCAGCGGCGCTTCCTACACAGGATCTCTTTTGTGACCAAACGGGTTGCCATACTGATTTCGGGTGGCGGCTCTAACATGGTGGCGCTGGTGCGCTCGATGACGGGCGATCATCCGGCCCGCGCAGTTTTGGTGCTGGCCAATCGTGCGAATGCGGGTGGGTTGGCGAAAGCTGCCGACATGGGGATTGCCACAGCGGTGGTCGACCATCGCGCCTTTGGTACGGACCGCGCTGCGTTCGAGGCAGAGGTGAGCAAGGTGCTTGAGGCATACAGCCCCGACATCATCTGTCTGGCTGGGTTCATGCGGGTGTTGTCGGCGGGTTTCGTCAATCACTGGCAGGGCCGGATGCTAAATATCCACCCGTCTTTATTGCCTAAATACAAGGGGTTAAACACCCATTCCCGCGCGATTGAGGCAGACGATGTTGCGGCCGGATGTTCCGTGCATCAGGTGACGGCCGAACTGGACGGTGGCCCGGTTTTGGGGCAGGCGCGGGTGGCTATATTGCCGGGTGACACCGCCGAAACACTGGCCGCGCGTATCCTGCCGTTGGAACATCGGCTTTACCCTGCGGTGTTGCGCAAATTTGCGGCGGGCGATGAAACCATAGTGAATTTGCCCTAAGGCTTTTCATTACGGCCGGAATTGCTTATGAAATGCCAACCCGTATATAATGAGCACAAAAACCCCTATGAAAACACTGACAACCACGCGCGAATTGGCAGATTTCTGCGAAATGGCCGCGGCACATCCGTATGTTACGATCGACACTGAGTTTTTGCGCGAGCGGACCTATTATTCCAAATTGTGCCTGATCCAGATGGCGGTTATGGGCAAGGACGAGGATTGCGCCGTTCTGGTTGACCCGCTGGTCGAGGGCCTGTCTCTGGAGCCGCTATACGACCTGTTTCGTGATGAGAATGTGGTTAAAGTGTTCCACGCTGCGCGCCAAGATTTGGAAATTTTCTTTATCGAGGGCAACGTGTTTCCAAAACCGTTGTTCGACACCCAGGCCGCCGCGATGGTCTGTGGATTTGGCGAGCAGGTGGGATACGAAACCTTGGTGCGCAAGATCGCCAAAGAGCCGCTGGATAAATCCTCGCGCTTTACTGACTGGTCGCGCCGCCCGCTGACGGATGCGCAGAAAACCTATGCGGTGGGGGACGTTACCCACCTGCGGGTGATTTATGAATTCCTATCTGATAAAATAGAAAAATCAAACCGAAGCAAATGGGTAGAAGAAGAACTTAAAGTACTCCTTAGCCCCGAAACCTACATAATCCAGCCTGAAAATGCCTGGAAGCGTCTAAAAACCCGCAGCAATTCTGGCCGGTTTTTGGCCATCGTTCGAGAGCTGGCTGCGTTCCGCGAGACCTATGCCCAAGGGCGCAATGTGCCGCGCAATCGGGTCTATAAGGACGAAGCAATGATGGAACTGGCCTCGACCAAACCGGCCAATATGCAGGACTTGGGCCGCTCGCGTCTGTTACAACGCGAGGCACGGCGCGGCGATATTGCCGATGGTATTTTGGCAGCGGTGGCTGTGGGCCTGCGGGTTGATCCCGAGGATTTCCCCAAACCGGACAGATCGCGTGAAAAATTGCAAGTTAACCCCGCGCTGGCCGATTTGCTGCGGGTGTTGCTAAAGGCCAAGGCCGAAGATGCGGGGGTTGCGGTGAAACTGATTGCAACATCGGCGGAACTGGATGCGATTGCGGCGGGGCAGAGGGACGGAAAATCCCTATCAGGTTGGCGCCATGAGGTGTTCGGCAAAGATGCGCTGCGCCTGTGCGATGGCAAAATCGCACTGACGGCAAAAGGGTCTGTGGTGAAGGTGGTTAACCTTTAGCGCCGCGATGTGCGCGCGTTACGGGCGCCTATCACACGGATTTGGCTGACACCGTTCAGTTTGAAGCTGGACACGAAATACCCAACCACCACTTCGCGCGATCTGGTTGTAGATTCGCGTTCAAAACCAATAGGTTCACTGATACGAAACTGATAGCTCAGCACTCCATTCACTGGCCGTTCGCCATTTTCAGGGATCAGTTCGGCATCCCAAAACCCTTGGGTCTGGGGCAAGCCAACCGCGTGGATAATCGCCCCGCCGCCGGTTTTTTCAATGTTTAACGACGTCACCTGATCGACCATGTCACGACTATCAATGATCGCATCGGGGTCCGGCAATACCACCAGTGTTTCTTCGGTGCTGCCGCGCTTGAACCAATTAAACGGATTAAACTTGCTGGCACAGCCCGTCAGGACCAATGCGCCTAGTAAAATTGCTGCAATAGGTGTTCTCATATCCGTCTGCCCTTATTCTTATGTCACAGAATTAGACCAAAGCGGCGCGTTTGAAAACCCGTGTTTGTGCGCTCTGGACCTTTTGTGTGTCGGCGACTATCTGGAGGGTGCATAAGTAGGAGCACGATATGGCGACCGAAGCCTTTGAAGACATCGCGGAAAACTTTGAATTTCTGGACGACTGGGAAGATCGCTATCGGTTTGTGATCGATCTGGGCAAGGCAATGACGCCGCTTGAGGATGCGTTCAAGGTGCCGACGACCAAGGTCGAGGGATGTTCGTCGCAAGTGTGGTTGGTGCCGCAGCTGGAGGGCGAGGGCGCTGATGCGATTTTCCGGTTTCGCGGGGATAGTGATGCAATGATTGTGCGCGGTCTGGTCGCGGTTCTGGCGGCGATGTTCAACGGGCTGACCGTGGCCGAGGTGCTAAAGGTGGACGCGGGCGGTGAACTGGCACGGCTGCAATTGAATGACCATCTATCGGCGCAGCGTTCAAACGGATTGCGGGCGATGGTGGAACGGATCCGAAAAATTGCGGGCGCGGCGGCGGGCAGCTAGGGTTTTGCAACGTCGACCAGCGTCGTTTCCAGATCGCCATAACCGGTAAAACGGCGTTCGTATTCCAGACCCAGACGGGCCGCACAGTCACGGGCCTTAACGTCCAGTTCGGGCACATTGGTTTGCGCCTGATACACCAGCTTCTCGTAATTGCCGAAATACATGTCGCGCAGGTCGGGGTGCCGGTCCAACCCAAGCGGTTTCCAGACGAAGGCATCGAACTGGCGCACCATAAAATCGGTCAGGTAAAAGGCGGCTATTTCATCTTCCGAGGAGGCCGCGAATGCTTCGTTTCCTTCAAAAAACGAATAGCAATGCGGCCCTTCGACCATTTTCACCCCTAGTTTATTGCACATATCCAACAATAGTCCGCCGGTGCCGCAATCGGCATAGACCACGAAAATATCGTCATAATCCGCGCGATGTTTTAGCACGGCCGCCTCGACAGCGGCAGGGATGCGATCTGGGTAAAGATGCAGGTTGGCGGGCAGGCAAGTCAGAGTCAGATGTGACCAGTTGTTTAGTTTGATCAGGGTCAGAATTTCGTGGGCCAATGCCCCACAGGCCAGCAATAAAACACGCCCCTTACCCCCAGTGGGGGCAAGGCCGATGTCTGTTAAATCTTGATCGTCCGGTTTCATGCTGGTGCCTTTTGGGCAGGTCAGCCTGCCATCTGGTTGTGTTTGCGTGCCATATATTCCTTGGCGGTTTCAACTGCCACCGCCGCGTCACGACAATAGGCGTCGGCGCCAATCGCCTTGCCGAATTCTTCGTTCAGCGGCGCGCCGCCGACCAGCACGATATAATCATCACGCATGCCTTTTTCGATCAGCGTGTCGATCACGACTTTCATATAGGGCATCGTGGTGGTCAGCAGGGCGGACATGCCCAGAATGTCGGCCTCTTCGCGCTGGAGCGCTTCGATATAATCTTCGACCGGGTTGTTGATGCCCAGGTCAATCACCTCGAAACCGGCACCTTCCATCATCATTGAAACAAGGTTCTTGCCAATGTCGTGGATGTCGCCCTTAACGGTGCCAATTACCATTTTGCCCATGCGCGGCGCACCCGAAGCAATCAACAAAGGCTTCAGGATGGCCATGCCACCCTTCATCGCGTTGGCAGCCAGCAGCACTTCGGGCACAAATAGGATGCCATCGCGGAAGTCATGGCCAACGATGGTCATACCCGCAACCAGCGCTTCGGTCAGAACGCGGTAGGGTTCCCACTTGCGTCCCAGCAGGATGTTCACGCCTTCCTCGATTTCTTCTTTCATGCCGTCATACAGATCATCGTGCATTTGCAGCACAAGTTCTTCGTCGGACAGTTCGGATAGGATGATATCTTCTTCTTCGGCCATGGTTTTGTTCCCTGACTGGCGCAAATATGCGGCGTTTCTTTCGATCACATTGACTTTTTGTCGCAGGCCAGTGTTGGCCGGTTGCGACATTGGCGCATCTGACACCGACTAAATTGGCGGCTAACCCCCGCTGCGGCGGCGATTTTTGCGTGGGGCGGGGGTGGCGTCATCGGTGCCGTCCGAGGCAGAGGAAAATCCGCCAAGGGCGGCCGTGATCGCCTCGAGCGAAGGGCGCGTCCCTTGGGCATGCCCCTCAAGCGCGGCGCGCATCGCCACCAAATGTTCGGGCGTTGTGCCGCAACAGCCGCCGATTATTTTTGCGCCGCAATCACGGGCCAAAACAGCGTATTGGCCCATCAGTTCGGGGGTGCCGTCATAATGGATGTGGCCGTCGTGGAATTTAGGGATGCCGGCGTTGCCCTTGGCGATGATTGGAATTTCCGAGCCTTGGGCGGCAAAGCCAAGGATGGTGCGCAACAGGTCGGATGCGCCAACGCCGCAGTTCGCACCATATGCCAGCGGCGGGTTCTTTAGTTTTTCAACCATGCTGACCATCGCGGCCGATGTCACGCCCATCATAGTGCGTCCGGCGGTATCGAAACTCATCGTGCCACACCACGGCATGTCGGCCAGCGCAAAGGCCTCGGCGGCGGCGGCATATTCTTCGGGGGCTGAAATGGTTTCGCACCACAGCACATCGGCGCCGCCTTCTTTCAAGCCTTCGGCCTGTTCATGGAAGATTTCGACGGCCAATTCGTGGGTCAACTCGCCCAGCGGGGCCATAATTTCGCCCGTTGGCCCAACTGATCCGGCAACCACCACGGGGCGGCCGGCTGCATCGGCAACCTCGCGGCCCAGTTCGGCCGATATGCGCGACAATTCGCGGGCGCGTTTTTCAGCACCATGCAGTTTTAGGCGCGACGCGTTACCGCCAAAGCTGTTGGTCAAAAACAGATCACTGCCCGCATCGACAGACCCGCGATAAAGGGTGCGGATTTTGTCGGGCTCGGTCACATTCCACAATTCTGGTGCATCGCCGGACATCAGCCCCATGTTGAATAAAATGGTTCCCGTGGCGCCATCGGCAAGGATCCAGTCGCGTGTTGCCAGCATATTGGAAAGGGCATCGGTCATGGTCAGGTCTCTCAAAGAATTGTAAGGGTCGCCCGTGCAATGCCACGGGGGCAGCGCGGGTGCAAACCTATATTTGTCATAATGATCTTGAACGGGGTGATGAAGCTGTGCTGATGAGGCCTGATTTGCCGGTGATCGCGCGCGCAATATCAAATGCGGCAAGGCTGAGCGCCAACATATTGGGGGCGGCTATATACAGGGTTTGCCAGTTCGGTGCGAAGCTGGATTTGAACTGGCGTAACCCGATACCATCGTTGGTGAATGCGACGCATTTACGCAAGAATTTATTGTGGTGTTCAAACGGGACGGCAGCGAGCGACAGGCGGGGCACCCCCAGATCGGCGGCGTCCTGCAGCGCGTGGGCAACCAGCATATGCATGATGCCGTCCGGTGCATCGCCTGTTTGGCGCATCAGGTCCAACGTCCATTCTGACTGGCAGGTGTTGAAGGTGATGAACCCTTGTAACCGGTCCTTTTGAAATGCCAGATAACACTGCTGCGTCTGGACGTAATCTGGGCTGAACACCCCCATCGAAAACCCGCGCTCATAACCAGCACGCGCCACCCATCCCTCCGAGATAGCCGCCATGTCTTGCAGGGGCAATGTGTTGGGCGCAGTGGTGGTCAGACCGGCAGATTTGGCCTTGCGTAATTTGCGCCGCAATTGGCGGTGCTGCGATGTGTCGGTGTTAAAATTGTGCGGATGTATCCACGCTTCGCGGGCGACGGGGATGACAGTGTATCCCGCGCGCCGTGCACCTGCCGCAAATCGGGGGGAACATTTGTAATGGCAGGGCACACGCGCATGGTTGCGGGCGGCGGATGCCAGAATGGTCCGTGCCGCTGCGTTGGTGTTACCTACAAGTGGGTCGCGCACAGACACCAAGGACTGACCGGTTTGGGACGCCACCATTTTTGCGGCGCTACCCTGTTGGGATAACAGCATTTTATTTCCCTGCCGCAACAGGTTCGCTTCGGCTAACATGGCCGTATTTACCAGCTTATTTAGCGCAGTGTTAAGGCGCGGCGCACTAACAGGAAGGCATAAGTCGGGGGCCTGCGTCGCCGAGACCGTCATGCTGCGCGCCAGAATGCCAAGCCCCAGAATAGCGGGCAGCGCATAATAGACAGCGCGAAATCCCAGCACCGCACCCAGCACCGGTTCAGCCCCGACCTCTGGCAAAAGCGCGAGCAAGGTCACCTCGAACGGGCCAACGCCGCCCGGAGTGCCTGAAACCAATGCCGCGCCAAGAGCGAGCAAAAATGCAGGGTAAAGGCTGGAAAAGGGCAGGGCGACCACATCGGGCAACAGAATATAAAGTGCCCCTGCGGCGGCAATGGTATCCAAAGCGGCCAACCCGATGATCGTCAGGATTGCAGGTATGGTGGGCCAGTGGATTTGCCGCCTGAAGACTGTGAATTCGGGTGCCAAAATCGACAACATCATTAAAGCAGCCGCGGCGATAATGGGCATCAGTGCAAATAGCGGCGCACCCAGCATATTGGGGGAGAATATCATTAACGTGACGCCGGTCACCACGGCCCATCCTGCCAAAAAGGACACGGCTACCGCGCCCGATATTCGCATGGCCTGCCATAGCGTGGTGTCCGGTAAAATACGCCAGCGCACCAGTGCGCCGGTCAACACCCCCAGCCCCAGCGTTTGTGAGATGGCGATGCCGGCAATTCCGGCCCGATGCGCGGTTTTTTCGGCCATGCCTGTGCCAAGCAATCGATGGACCACTGCGTCATATCGCCCGACGGCCCAGAAACTGGCCGCGGTGGCAAACAGCGCCCCGACCCATTGCGCACCGGTCACGGCCCGAAACCCGCCCCAGATGGCAGGCAGATCCAGCGCTAACAAACGGTCCTGAAATAGCGCCACGAACCCCGCAGCCAACACCAGCATCACCCCGTGTCGCGGGGCGTACTTATAGAAATGCATGGCCAGAAGAGATGGTTTTGGCTTTGGCATTTTGCCCCCCGCAGTCAGATACCGTCAGAATAAGACAGGGGATAGCAGCGGGAAATTGCCGTGGGTTTAACAGCTCAAATTTTACCTACAAAAAAACGGGCGCTCCGTATGGAACGCCCGGGTAAATTATCATAAACAGCACCCCGTAAGGGGTTGAAACATCAGACTTCCGTCATCACTTGTTTTTTTGCAATCGACAGCAGTTCGATCATCTTTTCCCGAATGGCTTCGGGGGTGGATAGATCGCCCAGATCGCCTGCCACTTTGCGCACAACGTCCTCGTGACCGGCCTCTTCCATATCGGAAATCACCACTTCCTTGGCATAGGCTGCGGCCTCGTCGCCGGATTTACCCAGCCGCTCTGCCGCCCATAGGCCCAACAGCTTATGGCAACGCGCATTTACTCTGAACTGCACTTTTGCGTCATGGGCGTATTCGTTTTCAAATGCTTGCTCGCGGTCATTGAATGTGGTCATCTGGTCCTCGCTCGGATGGTGATATGTTCGCTACAGATATGCCCGCCCTTGGCGCGTATCGCAAGGGGGTAGGGGCAGTTTATCGCAGCCCTATACCCTATGCGGGATTGCGAGATTGACAGCCATGTCGTATAGGCGCGAGCAAGAGGCGCAATATTCTTGCGTCCAGCCAGATCGGAGACCCCATGGCGCGTGGCAAGATGATATACGAAGGCAAAGCGAAAATCCTCTATGAAGGGCCCGAGCCCGGCACATTGGTGCAATATTTCAAGGATGACGCCACCGCCTTTAACGCCGAGAAAAAAGACGTGATTGATGGCAAGGGCGCGCTGAACAACCGTTTGAGCGAGTATTTCATGAACGGGTTGATGCAGATCGGGGTGCCGACGCATTTCATCAAACGCCTGAACATGCGCGAACAGTTGATCCGGCAGGTTGAAATCATCCCGCTGGAAGTGATCGTGCGCAATACCGCTGCGGGTTCCATCAGCAAACGGTTGGGCATTGAGGAGGGCACGCAACTGCCGCGTCCGATTGTCGAATTTTCCTATAAGGACGATGCATTAGGTGATCCGTTGGTGCCCGAAGAATACATCATCGCCTTTGGTTGGGCCAGCCAGCAGGATCTGGACGATATCATCGCGCTGGCGCTGCGGGTCAATGATTTCCTATCAGGTGTGATGCTGGGTGTCGGCATCAAGCTGGTGGATTTCAAAATCGAGATTGGCCGCGTTTGGGAAGGCGATTTTCAACGCCTGATCATTGCCGACGAAATCAGCCCCGACAGTTGCCGTCTATGGGACATGGAAACCGGCGAGAAGCTGGACAAAGACGTGTTTCGCCGAGATCTGGGCAATCTGGCTGATGCCTATACCGAAGTGGCGCGCCGGTTGGGGGTTCTGCCCACCAATGGGCCACAACCGAGCAAACCAACGCTTGTTAACTAGGGGGATTAGCGGATGAAAGCGCGTGTGACTGTAATGCTAAAGAACGGGGTTCTGGACCCGCAAGGCAAGGCGGTGCATCACGCGCTGACCACACTGGGGTTTGACGGTGTCGATGCGGTGCGTCAGGGCAAGGTGATCGAACTGGACCTGACCGGAACCGACGTGGCCAAGGCCGAGAAAACCGTGGGCGAGATGTGCGAGAAGCTGCTGGCCAACACGGTGATCGAATCCTACAGCATCGAGATTTTGTGATGAAGGTCGGGGTTGTCGTTTTTCCGGGGTCCAATTGCGACCGTGATCTTGCTGTGGCGTTTAGGGCAGCAGGGGCCGATGTAACGTTGGTCTGGCACAAGGACACGTCCTTGCCATCAGGTCTGGATATGATCGGGATTCCGGGCGGGTTTTCCTTTGGCGATTATCTGCGCTGCGGCGCAATCGCGGCGCAATCGCCAATTTGCCACGCGGTCGTGGATCACGCCAAGGCGGGCGGCTACGTGCTTGGCGTTTGCAACGGGTTCCAGATATTGACCGAAACCGGTCTTTTGCCCGGGGCCTTGCAACGCAATGCCAATCTGAAATTTACCTGTAAAACCATACCGTTAATCGTCAAAAATACCAATAGTGCCTATACATCCGGTTATACGCAAGGCCAGAAAATCATGATCCCTATCGCCAATCACGATGGCAATTACACCGCTGATGCCGATACGGTTTCACGCTTGCAAGGTCAGGGCCGCGTGGCCTTTACCTACGGCGACAATCCGAACGGCTCTGTTGGGGACATCGCCGGCATTCTTAGCGAAAACCACCGTGTTCTGGGGATGATGCCACACCCCGAACGGGCTGCAGACGCCGCACATGGCGGCACCGATGGACAGGCGCTTTTCCGCGCGGTCGCCGGGGCTATGCAGGCCGCGTGACGTCAGGCGCTTGAGGGATGCGCCGTTCGCGCGTAAACTGTGGCAATGAGCAGGGATAATACAACATCAGACGCGGACCAGGCACGCACGGGAAATTCCTGGCGGGTGCGGATTATTGTCGTGTTGTTGATCGGGGTCGCGGTGGGCGTGGTGTGGTTTACCAATGCGCTGCTGACCGAACGGTTTACCCAAGCCACTCGCAACCGTGCGCAGGTGCGCATGACGCTCTATTCCGGCAACTTGATCAGTGAATTGCAACGCGCCTCGATCGTGCCGCAACTGCTGGCCCGCGATCCGGCGTTGATCGGGGCGCTAAACTCCAATGATCATGCGCAATCCTCCAGCCGCTTGATTTCGTATATCGATGAAATTGGTGCCGCCTCTTTGCTGTTGCTGGACAAATCAGGGCGCGCGGTTGCGGCCTCTGATCGCAACCAGATTGGATCGAACCACCGGTCAGACCCATATTTTGTCAACGCAATCCGCGCCAGTGAGTCCGTGTTTACAGCGCATAAGGGTGACAACGGCGCAATATCGTTTTCCTACGCCCGCAAAATGGAATTTGGCGGCAAAACCATCGGCGTGATCGTTGTCGAGGTTGATCTTAGGCAGTTTGAAGGGAGTTGGGCCGGTATTTCGGACGCGGTTTTTGTTGCTGATAGTGAAGGCACGATTATCCTGTCGACCGAACCCAGCTGGCGTGGTTTGACTTGGGAGGCTGCGCGGGTTGTTCGCTCGCCCCCTTCGGCGATTGAAAGAGCGATCCAGGCCACAACTGATTGGGTTTCTCTCACGACCTCTTCCAGTTTGCTGGGGGCAGGGGTGATGCGCCAAGAAACACGAATACCGTTCCAAGGCTGGAAGATGACCACATTCACCACATTTACCTCGGTGCGCCAACGGGTCAATGGGGTGTTGGCGCTGGAAATCATGGGCTTTGCCATCCTGCTGGCACTGACGTTTTATTTCCTGTCCCGCAAGGCGCAGATCAGGTCGGTATTTTTCCAACAGGAATCGGCAGAACTCCGCCAGCTAAACATCCGATTGCAGCGGGAAGTCGCCGAGCGCGAAAAGGCGCAAAAAGAGCTGGAAGTCGCGGAGCTGACGCTGGCGCAAAGCTCGAAACTGGCTGCGTTGGGCGAAATGTCAGCCGCCGTTTCGCACGAGTTGAACCAGCCATTGGCGGCAATGAAAACCTACCTTGCGGGGGCGCGTCTGTTGCTGCGCCGCAAGCGGCCTGAAGAGGCGATATCATCCTTCCACAGGATTGATGATCTGATCGAACGTATGGGGTCAATCACCAAGCAGTTGAAAAGCTATGCCCGCAAGGCAGGCGATACGTTTGCGCCTGTGGACATGAGGGACGCGGTCAATTCGGCCCTGTCGATGATGGAGCCCCAGTTAAAGCAACGCCATGTGGAAATCACCAAAACCCTGCCGCGCGAACCGGTGCTGGTGCTGGGGGACAGGGTGCGGATAGAACAGGTGATTATCAACCTGTTCAGGAACGCACTGGATGCAACCAAAACCGTGACTGATCCGCAGGTGGAAATCCTGCTGGCCGCAGGCGATACCGCCACCTTTACGGTGCGCGACAATGGCACAGGGGTTGAGGATCTGGACAGCCTGTTCGAGCCGTTTTACACTACAAAACAGCCTGGCGACGGGGTTGGCTTGGGGCTTGCCATTTCGTCTGGCATCGTCAACGATTTGGGCGGACGGCTGACCGCAAGGAATGCCGCCGTGGGCGGAGCTGTATTTGAAGTGCAGTTGCCTATATTGATAGAAGAAACAAAAGCAGCCGAGTGAGGCACATATAATGGCACAGGCAATGAAAATCGCGATCGTGGATGACGAGCAGGATATGCGTCAATCGATCAGTCAATGGTTGGCCCTGTCGGGGTTTGACACCGAAACCTTCGCCTCGGCCGAGGATGCGCTGAAATCTCTGGGCAATGATTACCCCGGTGTGGTGGTCAGCGATATTAAAATGCCCGGCATGGATGGGATGCAGCTTTTGAAGCGGTTGATGAGCGTAGATTCAGCGCTGCCGGTGATTCTGATCACTGGCCACGGCGATGTGCCAATGGCGGTCGAGGCAATGCGCGTCGGCGCCTATGATTTTCTGGAAAAGCCGTTCAACCCCGACAAAATGACCGAACTGGCCAAAAAAGCGACGCAAAGCCGCCGCCTGACGCTGGACAACCGCGCCTTGCGCCGTGAATTGGGGGATGGCACGGCGGTGATGAAGAAACTGATCGGGTCCTCGCCGGTGATGGAGCGTTTGCGCGAAGATATCCTCGATCTGGGGCAGGCCGATGGCCATGTGCTGATTGACGGCGAAACCGGCACCGGTAAAACGCTGGTGGCGCATGCGCTTCATGCGGTCGGGGCGCGGGCGGGCAAGAAATTCTCGCTGATATCCTGCGCCGCCTATGAGGAAGAGGATCTGGGGCGGCGTTTGTTTGGCCCGATCCTTGATGATGGCCCGCAGCCTCTGGTCGAGGCGGCCCGTGGTGGCACGCTGGTGCTTGAGGACATTGATGCGCTTTCCGACAGCCTGCAAGCCCGCCTGCTGACCTATATCAATGAACAAGGCAGCCCCGCCGAAACCCGCATTGTGGCGATCAGCAACCTGCAAGCCGAGGAAAAAACCGTCGAGGATGTGCTGCGGCCTGACCTCTATTACCGTCTTGCGGCGATGAAAATAACCCTGCCGCCGCTGCGCCAGCGCGGCGAGGACATCCTGACCCTGTTCGCCCGCCTGTCCGAGCAATTTGCCGAGGAATATGGCTGTGACGCACCCGAGGTGGCGGCCCAAGAGGCGGCGCAACTGTTGCAAGCACCGTGGCCTGGTAATATCCGCCAGCTGATCAACGTGTCTGAGCGCGCGGTGCTGCAAAACCGGCGCGGGTCGGGCACCATCGCCAGCCTTCTGATGGCCGATGACGAGGAAGCGCAGCCGGTGATGACCACCGAGGGCAAGCCGCTAAAAGAATACGTCGAGGCGTTCGAGAGGATGTTGATCGACAACACCATGCGCCGCCACAAGGGCAGCATCGTTAACGTAATGGACGAGTTATGCCTGCCGCGCCGCACCCTGAATGAAAAAATGGCGAAATACGGTCTGACGCGGTCGGATTATCTGTAACATCCTATTTTCGTTCTACAAATATCCGCGCCGCAGGCATAAAAACATCTATGCCTGCGGCGCAGGTATTTAAGAAAAGAAGAGGGGGAAGGGGCCATTCCCTCATTTTCCCCATTGTAATTCATACCCCATCCCCCTTATGTTCACCCTAAGGTAGCCTGCGCAACAGCCGCAGAGTTGCCGATACAAGTTTCGCTGTTTATGAGGCCACGCAGAAAAATCACCTGCATCCGAATGAACAGACCGATTGGGTCGAAAGACCGGAAATTTGCCCAAAATGCCTTATTTGGCAGGGTTTAATATTATGAGCGCGATCTGCGCTCGGAGATAGAAACGCGATGAGACGCGATAGAGTATCAGAAACTGCTACAGGGGCCGCAATGGCCGACCTGCGCATATCTGACGCGTCCATTTTCGCCCTTACAAGACACCCCCTGCAATCCAGTGCCCCTCCGGGGGCGCGACAATTGCCGCGGTGCAAAGAGAAAACATGGCTAAAAAGATGCTTATCGACGCTACCCACGCAGAGGAAACTCGCGTTGTGGTGGTTGATGGAACCAAGGTTGAGGAATTTGACTTTGAATCCGAAAATAAACGCCAGCTAGCTGGCAACATATATCTGGCAAAAGTAACGCGGGTCGAGCCGTCGCTGCAGGCGGCGTTCATTGACTATGGCGGAAACCGTCACGGGTTTTTGGCGTTTTCCGAAATCCACCCCGATTATTACCAGATTCCTGTCGCCGACCGCGAGGCGCTGATAGAAGAAGAGCGCGCCTATGCCGAGGCAATGGCCAAGGAAGACGAAAAACCCAAACCCAAACGCCGCCGCCGTTCACGCGCAAAACCAAAGGCTGAAGTAGCCAAATCGGACGATGCTGTCGAGACCAAAGAAGTCGAGACCAATGGTGTTTCCGGTATGGATGTGGTCGATCTGGATGCGGATGCGGTCGAGGGATCCTCGCCGATGGAGCTGGTTGCCGAGACGCCTGTCGACACCCCCGAGGCTGGTGATGACGAGGCCAAGGTGGAAGCACCCGATGCGGATGATGATGCCGATGATGGTGATGCACCGCTGGAAGCGACGGAAAAGGACGACCAGATTGAATCGGTTGCCGATGATGACGCCCCCGAAGATATCCGACCTGCACGTAAACCCCGCCCACGCCGTTATAAAATTCAGGAAGTGGTGAAAGTTCGCCAAATCCTGTTGGTGCAA
>NZ_JBSMEZ010000144.1:0-14919 GCF_056498605.1 Profundibacter sp. | reverse complement strand
TGCTGGGGTCGGCGGGGGCGGTCGACTTTCGCTGGATCACTGCGGGGTTGAAGGTGCGGCAATCCGCGCTGGCCAAGGGTGGTGTGAGTGCCTTTCGCGAGCCGTGCTGGTGGCGCGACAACCCTGCGCAACGGGCCGCCGATTTTTGGACTGAATATCCGACAATGACCAATGCGCAGGGCATAAAATCGCAAATTCAGGCGGCGGGCTATGAAACGATTGCCACACGTCGCCTGTCCCTTGCTGCATGGGCCGGATATTACACATCCCTACAGGCACGGATTGATCTGTTGCGGCCGGATGCAGGCGTCAAATTATCTGCGGTTCTGGACCAGAGCGCCGAGGAAATCGCAGTGTGGCGGGCGCATGGGGATGACTATGGTTCTTTATTAAGCGTGGTCCGGCCAAAATGAGCATGGATGCGATTGTCGAGATTGTGCGCAAGGGGGATGCGGACCGGTTTTTGTCGGTGATGACGACCCCGCCTGATCTGCGCCAACGTTTGTTCACCCTCTATGCCTTCAACGTAGAGGTGGCCTGCGCCCCTTGGACCAGTAATGAGGAAATGATCGCCGAGATGCGGGTGCAATTCTGGCGCGATGTTGTAGCGGCGATTGGCGAGGGACGCACGCCGCCGCGCCATGATTTGGTCGGGAAATTGCGTGATTTGATCGAAGAGCATGCGCTGCCGATTGGGTTGTTCGATGAAATGGCAGCGGTGCGGCGTTGGGACATTTACCGTGATCCGTTTGAAGATTCTGCCCAGTTCGAGCGCTATATCGACCACACAACGGGGCATTTGGTCTGGTTGGGGGCGCGTCTGGTTGGTGCGAACGACGTGGCCGAAAGTGCGGTGCGCGATTACGCCTATGGGGTCGGGGTGGCAAACTGGTTGCGGGCCACGCCTGACCTGATAACGCGGGGGCGCAGACCATTGATTGATCCAGATGATGCAGCCGTGTCGGCGCTGGCGCGTGGTGCATTACAGCGGATGGATATGGCGGACCGGCGGATGTTGAAACCTGCGGCGCATGCGTTGCGCTCCGGCTGGCAGGCGCGCGGGGTGTTGAAACGGGCGGTGCGCGATCCGGTTCGGGTGCAGGAGGGACGTTTGGCCCCGTCGGAATCTACCCGCCGTGGCGCACTATTGCTAAAATCCATGACGGGGCGCTGGTAGGGTCAGTGGCCGCGCATCTTTGCGGCCTCGATCTCTACTTTGATTTTGTGGCGTTTTAGCCAGACTGCCAGCATAATGCCCGCGCCGCCTGCGATCATCCAGATCGGCTCGATCTTTTCAAATGACTCGCCCATGTCGATTTTGTCAAAATAGCGGGCGGTCCCCATGCCGATGAAGGCAAGCCCGCAGAGCATACCAATCAGCGCGGCAATATTGAACAACGGGTAGAAACGATTAAGCAGGCGGTCAAACATTTAGGAACCCTTTGTTGCCGTATTGATCTACAGTTTATCAATTTGGGGCTGTTTGGGCAATAAAACGGATCAGCATGGCACATATCTGCCGATACCAGACGTTGAACTGAGGCCTGGCGGGTCCCATAATTATTGATCCTGCGGCGCAGATATTTCCAGCGTTTTGCATTTAATGATGAAATAAGGCATCAGAAATCACCCACACTTGGGGTGGTTTCTGATTCAGGTGAATGCAAATTGCAGTATGGAACAAAATGGGGGGGGTCAGGCCATGTCCTCTGACGGGCGCATCACCAGCCAGATCAAAGCAGCACCGGCCAGCGCCAAAAACGGGATCATCGCCAGATTGACCGCTTGCCAGCCTTCCTGCGCGTCCCCGCCCGAGCAGTTCATCAATCCGCCCGACGCCAGCGAGGCAACCACCACGCCGCCAAACACCAACATATCGTTCAGGCCCTGAATGCGGCCGCGTTCCTCGGGCTCATAGGAGGCCGCCAACATTGAAGTTGCGCCGATGTAGCCAAAGTTCCAGCCTATGCCCAGCAGGATCAGCGAGACATAAAAGTTTTCCAACTGAACGCCGGTCATCGCTGTAGCACCAGCCCCGCCTAGAATAACCAAGCCGAGCGAGATGATTTTAACCGGACCGAAGCGGGCAATCAGGTGGCCGGTAAAGAAGGACGGGATATACATCGCCAAAACGTGCGATGACACAATATCGGCTGCGTTGTCCCGCTCAAATCCGCAACCAACAACCGCCAGCGGTGTTGACGTCATCGCCAGGTTCATCAACGCGTAGGACACCATGGCACAGATGATCGCCACTGCGATCACCGGTGTTTTCAACAGTTCCATCCGGCTACGTCCTGCCGGGGTATCTTCTGATGGGGCAGGCGGTGTCGGGATGTTCAGGAACAGGAACATCAGCGAGCCGACAATGTTGATCGCGATCACTGTCAGATAGGCACCCAGAAACGGGATCACCATCACATCCGAGGTCGCCTTGACCAGTTGCGGGCCGATAATTGCGGCGGCCAATCCGCCAGCCAGAACATAGGAAATCGCCTTTGGCCGGAACTCTGCTGTAGATGTGTCGGCGGCGGCAAATCGGTAAAACCCCTGACAGGACATATAAACGCCGGTGAACAATGATCCGGCGATGAACACCGTAAATGACTGGGTATAGAGGCCATAAGCGCTGATAGAGGCCCCTGTCGCGCCAAACCCCGTGCCCAGCATAAACCCTGCGCGTCGCCCGAATTTCTGCATGAAGGCCGACATCGGGGTGGCGGCAAAAACCGAACCCAGAATGATCATTGAAATCGGCAGGGTGGCAAAACACGGGTTTTCGGCAAGGCTAAGGCCGGCCAGACCACCCAGAATAAAGATGATCGGCATTTGCGCGCCAAGGAAGGCCTGGGCCAGAACCAGAATGGCGACGTTGCGTTTGGCTGTGCCGTCATCGGTGTGAATATAAATGTCAGTGCTCATGCCCTATCCCTTAGCGGGGAAGCCGGGGCAGGGGAAGCCCCGCAATTGTATCGTTACAGCTTTTCAATCAGATGGGCGAAAGAGCCGCAGGTGGCACCGTTGATCAACCCGAACGCGCCAAGGTCGTTGCCTTCGGCATCTTTGGCAGCGAACAGCGGGGTGCCTTTGGCGGCCGTGGTGGTGGCGTAGTGGAATTCATGCGCGGCGTAATTGCCGCTGAACGGGCCGGACGTGGCGGTGACAGTGCGATAGCCAAGGTGCAGTTTTCGTTTGGCGAAAGATGTGTCGAGCGCCAGCAGGCCCAGCATTTCGTGGCTTACGCCATCGGCATCGGTCAGGGTGTTGCCCAGCGTCATATAGCCACCGCATTCGCCGTAAATTCGCGTGCCTTTGGTGGCGGCGGCCTGCATCGAGGTGCGGAACGTTTCGGCGGTGGACAGTTTTGCGGCGTGCAGTTCGGGGTAGCCGCCGGGCAGGAAGATTAGATCAGCGTCAGGAGCCGGATCATCGGCGAGAGGTGAAAAGAAGCGCAAGCTCGCCCCGCCAGCAGACCAGTCGGCTAACAGATGTGGATAGGCAAAAGCGAAGGCCTGATCCTGCGCGATAGCGATGCGTTGTGCGGGTGGTTTTGGGCGCGCGGGTGGTGTGGCGGCGGGCAGGGGGGTGGCAAGGCTAGCAAGCGCGTTTAGATCAATTGCGGCTTCGACCGCATCGGCGGCGCGGGCCAGATAGGCGGCTAGATCGGGGTGCTCGCCTGCCTGCACCAGCCCCAGATGGCGCGAGGGGTGCGTCAGCCCGTCTTGTCGGTAAATCGCGCCCAGCACCGGCAGGCCCAGCGGGGTCAGTGCCCGGCGCAACATGGCCTCGTGACGCGGCGATCCAACGTTGTTCAGGATCACGGCGGCGACGTTTACATCGGCGTCATGGGCGGCGAACCCTGCGACCAAGGGCGCGACCGATTGCGCGGTCTTGGCAGCATCCACGATCAGCACCACCGGCAGGCGCAACTGGCGTGCCAGATCGGCGGTGGCACCCTTGCCATCGGGCGGTGCGCCATCAAACAGGCCCATCGCGCCCTCGATCACCAACATGCCATCGCCAGCGGCCATTGTGATGATACGGTCAGGTGACATCGCCCATGCGTCCAGATTGGGGCAGGTCAGCCCGCAAGCTGCTTCGTGAAAGCGCGGATCAATATAGTCAGGGCCGGATTTAGCCCCGCGCACAGACATGCCGCGCCTTGAGAGCGCATGCAGGATGCCCAGCGTCAGAGTGGTTTTGCCCGCGCCCGAATTGGGGGCGGACAGGATCAGACCGTTACCCATGCTGGCCCCCGTTCAGAATGTCTCGCAGAGACACAGTGCGCCCGATGCAGATTATGGCGGGTGGGGCCATCGGGGTGGTGGCAAGGTCCTGTGCCACCGTGCCCAATGTGGTTTCCAGCACCTGTTGCGTTGGCAGGCTGGCGTCGGTGACAACCGCGACAGGTTCATCCACCCCGCGCCCCGCAGCGATCACTGCCTCGGCAATGATCTCAATCCGTTTTAGCCCCATATAGATCACGATCACCTCGGAAGCCTTTGAAATAGCGTTCCAATCAGTGCTGTTATCATGGCCAGTAACAAAGGTCACAGCCGTGTTTACATCGCGGTGCGTCACCGGAATACCAGCCGCTGCCAGCCCGCCAATCCCCGCCGATATCCCCGGGATAATCCGAAACGGGATGCTGTGGGCGGCCAGCGCTTGCGCCTCTTCAGCCCCGCGCCCGAACATAAAAGGATCTCCACCCTTCAGGCGCAGCACCCGTTTGCCCGATTGCGCCAGCGTGACCAGCCTTTGTGAAATATCGGATTGTGTCGCCGATTGCCCGCCGCGTTTGCCCGCATAGACAATTTCGGCCCCATCCCGTGCCAAGGCCAGAATATCCGCCCCGATCAGTGCGTCGTGCACCACCACATCGGCCTGCTTTAGTGCGTTTAGTGCGTGCAGCGTCAGCAGGCCCGCATCACCGGGGCCTGCGCCGCACAACCAGACGTGGCCTGCGGGAAATTGGGGCAGGGAAAGAGATTCGTTCATGCCTCCTTATGCACTGTGACGCGACTCTGGAAAAGCCGCTCCTTCTCCCTGCCAATGTTCTTTGCAATGTGCCGTATCGCCGGTCATCAAATATATACCGATGCCCGTCAACAATAGGGCAAGGCCAGAAGCCAGAGCCCGCAGAATATTATACACCTGCCGCGGTTGTGAATAACGGGTCCAGATATCGCGGGCTGCGGTTACATCATCGGGAATTGTCACCTGCCCAAGGGCGGTATTCATCTGCACGTTCACCCCAACCGTCAGGATTAATCCGCCAAACAGATAAACCAGACCTGCCATACTAAATAAAATAGCGGATTTGGTGAGCTGCATCCTCCATGCAACCATGCCTGCCAGTAACAGCACAAACGGTGTGGTAATGAACGCGGGTGCAAACACGATATTGCGCACAGAACTGTTCATCGCCTGCATCGCAGCAATCGCTGTTCGCGGGTCTGCCGCATCCAGCCCCCACATGGTCGAACATATCCATGCGTAGAAAAACCCAAAGATTGCACCATTCAGTAACAGCGAGGTGAAAGCGGTCAGTTGCAATAATATAGGCATCGTTATCTCCTTTTATTCACAAAGGTTTAGCGGGCGGGGCGCAGGCAAATATATGCAAGAGCCAATATTGTGATCTGGGCGGCAATGACCGCTGGCCAAATTTGTGCAAAGGCTACGTCAAAGTATTTTTGCGGCCCAAAAGACACCAGCGCAAGCAAACATGCCAATAGGCTAAATCCACGTCCAGCGCGAGTTGAGGTGGGTCCCAGCAGGAAGGCACATGTCGCAACCGATAATGCGACCGCCAGAAAGGGTGCAATGGAAAATGGCGGGATGATTGCCGGAGGGTGGGGTGCAATCTGGGCATACAGGGATGCAAGCATGACGGATTGCAGGATGTCCGTAATTGTCTATACGGTAATTGTCAAGGCAAGTATTATGGAGGTATGGATGCGACAGGAAAATAGGCGAAAACGCCAAGAGCAGATCGAGCAGGCCGCCTATGAGCTGTTTGAGAAAAAGGGTTATGCGGGCACATCGATGTTAAGCGTGGCCAAGCGCGCCAAGGCATCGAATGAAACGCTATACCGTTGGTATGGTGATAAGCTGGGGCTGTTTTTATCATTAATAGAGCGCAATACTCTGGATGTGAAGGCCGTGCTTGAGGCCGATATGCCCGATACTGTTGCACCACGCGATGTGCTCAGGATTCTGGGTCCAAAACTGCTAGGGTTGCTGGTGAGTGAGCGGGCCATCGCGCTTAATCGCGCCGCGGCAGCGGATACAAGTGGTGAGCTGGGCAATGCACTGGCCAGAGGTGGACGCGAAACCATTCTGCCGATGATCGAGGCGGTTTTTCAGAGGTTGATCGCTGAAATTGGGCCGGTGGGCATCTCATCGGCAGAGGCCGCAGAACTCTATATAAGCCTGTTGGTTGGCGACGTGCAGGTTCGGCGCTTGATCGGAGTGGTTGCGCCACTAACCGAAGTCGAAATCACGATGCGCTCGGACCGTGCCTATAAAATGACCCTTAAGCTTTTGGGACAATAAATTTTGCCAATAGCTTTGATTGTAAGAGAACGGATTGGCGGCACCGATTTCACGGCCTATAGTCCGCCTGATGAGTGAGACACCTGCACCAAAATTGCGCCGTGGCTGGACCACGGGCGCTTGTGCCACCGCTGCTGTAAAAGCGGCGTTGATGGCGCTGTGGGGGGACGGGTTTCCCGATGTGGTGTCGATCACTTTGCCAAAGGGCGAGACACCGGATTTTGATGTGGTGAACACGCAGCACGGGACGGGATGGTTTGAGGCGGGCATCATCAAGGATGCGGGCGATGATCCCGATGTGACCCACGGGGCCGAGGTGAGGGCGCGAGTTTGTGTCCGTGCGGGCGGCATGGTGTTCAAGGCGGGTGACGGAGTGGGCATTGTCACCAAACCCGGATTGCCGATTGCGGTGGGTGAACCAGCAATCAACCCGAAACCACGCGAAATGATGCAGGGGGTGGTGGCGGAAATGGCGCAGCGGTTCAGGCAGGCGGCGGATGTCGAGATTACCATTTCAATTGTGAATGGCGCGGCACTGGCGCTGAAAACATGGAACCCGCGTTTAGGCATCAAGGGCGGTTTGTCGGTTCTGGGCACCACCGGCGTTGTGCGCCCGTTCTCCTGCTCGGCGTGGATTGCCTCGATCCATCGCGGGGTAGATGTGGCGCGGGCCACAGGGACAAAACATGTGGCGGGATGCACGGGGGCCACCAGTGAGGCAACGGTTCAGGCGTATTACGGCCTACCGGATCACGCGATGCTGGATATGGGCGATTTCGCCGGTGGGTTGTTGAAATACCTGCGCCGTAATCCGGTGGAACGACTGACCATCGGCGGTGGTATTGGCAAGATCACCAAGCTGGCCCAAGGCGCGGTTGATCTGCATTCCGGTCGCAGTCAGGTGGACTTTTCAGCCCTTGCCGATCTGGTCGGGGATGCACGACTGAATCAGGTGAACACTGCACTGGAAGCATATGAAATTGCAGGCGATAAGGTGGCTGGAGTGGTTGCCAAAGGCGCATTGTCAGCAGTCAGAACTGTGCTGCGTGATGCAGAGGTGAGCGTTGATATCATCATCATTGACCGCGCTGGAAATATCATTGCAAAGGCTGCTGAATGAAACTGTTGTTACTGGCCGGAACCAGCGAGGCGCGCAGCCTTGCGATGGCATTGGCGGATGAGCCGAAGGTGAATGTGATCGCATCGCTTGCCGGAGTCACCCGCGAGCCGCTGGACTTACCTGTGCCAATGCGCAGCGGCGGCTTTGGCGGACGGGCGGCGTTTGTGCAATATTTGCAAGACCAGCAATTTGACGCGGTGGTCGATGGCACCCATCCGTTTGCCGCCAAGATCAGCAAGCGCTGCTGCGAGGTGACGTTTGAGATGGGCATACCGCATGTGCAAATCATGCGGCCCGAATGGCAGGCGCAAGAAGGTGACTTGTGGACCTTCATTGACGATGAAACTGCGGCCGCCGATCATATTCCAACCGGATCAGTGGTGTTTTTGGCCACAGGGCGCCAGACCTTGCATCGTTTTGGCAATCTCACAGGGCGCCAGATAATTTGCCGCCAGATTGATGCCTCCGAGGGAGAGTTTCCATTCAAAGGCGGTGAATACCTGATCGGGCGACCGCCGTTCTCGGTCGAGGATGAGGTGGAGCTGTTCACCCGACGCAAGGTTGACTGGCTGGTGGTGAAAAACGCAGGCGGGATCCTAAGCCGAAGTAAGCTGGTCGCGGCGCGACAGTTACGGATACCGGTGTTACTGATTAATCGAGCGCCATTGCTGGACTGCGCTAGGGTGAAAACCGCAAGCGAGGCGCTGGATTGGGTTAAGGCACGGATATGAGGTTTATCACATCAGATGCTTGCGTGACCGAGGGGGCGGCAGCTCTGGCCGCGATGGATGTGCGGTTTGCTATGGCGCTGGAACAGACCGGCCCACTGCCGTTGCGCCTGCGCAAGGACGGGTTCACCGCGTTGCTGGACGCGATCGTGAGCCAGCAGATTTCGGTGGCAGCGGCGGCGGCGATCTGGGGGCGGATGAAAGATGCTAAACTGACAGGCCCGCGCAAGATCATGTGGGCCAGCGACGATGACCTTCGCGCCTGCGGCCTGAGCGGTCAGAAAATCCGTTATGCCCGTGCGCTGGTCGAAGCCAGGATTGACTATAAGGCGCTGCGCAACACCCCGAGTGACGAGGTGATTGCGACCTTGGTTAAGGTGCCCGGTATTGGCCCATGGACTGCTGAAATATACGCGATGTTCTCGCTCGGCCATGCGGATGTATTTCCGCCGGGCGATCTGGCGCTGCAAGAGGCGGCACGGGTGCTGTTCGATCTACCCGCCCGCCCATCCGAGCGCGAGTTCCGCCAAATTGCCGCAGACTGGGCCCCTTGGAGGGCGGTTGCGGCGCGACTGTTGTGGGCCTATTACCGCGTGGCAAAGCAACGGGAAGGCATTAGATAATATGACACGGGAATTGAAAAGTATGCGCCGCGCGGCGGACTCGGGCAAGGCGACATCAATGATGGTGCTTTTGCACGGCTATGGTGCGGATGCCGACGATCTGATGGGGTTGGCCAACACGATGGCCCCATATTTTCCTGACACAGTGTTTGTGGCCCCCAATGCGCCCGAAAAATGCGCTGGTAATGCGGCCGGATTTCAATGGTTTTCGGTTCCGCAAGTGGATGGTGCGAGCGAAGAAGATGCCGTTAGCGGCATGATGGAATCGGCCAGCGATCTGGATGTCTATCTGGACAGAGTGATGGCCGAAGAAGACATAAGCGCTGACAAGGTGATCCTGTTCGGGTTTTCCCAAGGCACGATGATGGCCCTGCAAGTGGCCCCGCGCCGCGCCGATCCTTTGGCGGCGGTGGTCGGGTTTTCCGGCTCCTTGATGCTGCCTGATGCCTTGCGTGACGAAGTGGTCACAAAACCACCAGTGATGCTGTTACATGGCGATAAGGATGAAGTGGTGCCACCTGAGGCGCTGAACAAGGCGGAATTCGCGCTAGATACATTGGGGTTCGAGGTTTACGCCTTTGTGATGGAAAACGCCGCACACGGGATTGCCAGCGACGGGTTAAGTGTGGCGACTGGATTTATGCGCGAAAAACTGGGGATCGAATAAATGGCACGGATTTTGAACAGCGTAAGGCGCGATGCAGCTTCGGGTAAGGCAACGTCTTTGGTCGTGTTCCTGCATGGCTATGGTGCAAATGCGCAGGATTTGATTGGGCTGGCTGACCCTCTGGCGGCGCATATGCCCGACACTGTATTCGTAGCACCCGATGCGCCAGAAGATTGCGCCGGCAGCCCGATGGGGTTCCAGTGGTTTCCGATCCCGTGGATTGATGGATCAAGCGAAGAGGATTCTGCCAAGGGCATGGATTTGGCTGTGGATGATCTGAACGCCTATCTGGATAAGGTAATGTTGGACGAAGGCATCACGGCGGATAAAACCATTCTGTTCGGGTTTTCCCAAGGTACGATGATGGCTCTGCATGTGGCCCCGCGCCGCAAGGATGCCGTGGCAGGGGTGGTCGGGTTTTCCGGCCGCTTGATGTCGCCTGATGCGCTGGTTGATGATGCGGTGTCCAAGCCGCCTGTGTTGCTGGTTCACGGCGATCAGGATGACGTGGTGCCATATGCCAGCCTGCCCGAGGCGGGGAATGCCCTGACCCAAGCCGGGTTCGAGGTGTTCGCCCATGTGATGGAGGGCACAGCCCACGGAATTGCGCCCGACGGCCTGAGCGTGGCCGCGGCGTTTATGCGCGACAAACTGGGGATTGCGTAATCTATATATTGTGGGGGTTGTCAGGCGCACCACAGGATATATAGTCGCCAATAGTTGGGGGGCTATAGGATCATGTCAGGCGACTTTAGATGCGAGTTTGTCAGAGAGCCAAGTGCGCTGCGCCATAACCCTGCGCTGGTGTTGAACGCGGATTACCGGCCACTGTCCTATTACCCGTTATCACTGTGGACCTGGCAAGAGGCGATCAAGGCGGCCTATCTGGACCGTGTCGATATTTTAGCCGAATACGATCAGGTGGTGCATAGCCCGACAACCCAGATCCGTATTCCATCAGTTGTGGTGTTGCGCGACTATGTTGCGCCGCAAAAGAAGGTGGCATTCACCCGCTTCAACCTGTTTTTACGTGATGGGTTTAGCTGCCAGTATTGCGGGTCCAAAGGGGATTTGACCTTTGATCATGTTGTGCCGCGTGCGGCGGGCGGGATCACCAGCTGGGGCAATGTGGTGGCGGCATGCTCGCCTTGCAACCTGCGCAAAGGCTCGCAAAGCCTGCGCCGTTCGGGGCTGCAATTATCAAAACCGCCGCGCCAACCCGAGGCCGAGCAACTACGCAATATCGGGCGCCGGTTCCCGCCCAACCTGCTGCACGATAGCTGGATCGATTTCCTGTATTGGGATGCGGAACTGGAAGAATAATAGCATGGTTGCCAACATGCCTGAAACCGACAGACGGGTGGGCGCGATTGGACAAATAGCACTATATGAATTGCATATGAAAACCATATGACTGTTATGAGGGACGAAGCTGACAATCATGCAACCGGAATTTTGTAAATTCCGGTATGAAAATTACAATTTTCCAACCCGTTATATTTTAAGAAACGCATCACCTAATACATGGCCAATATCGGCTTTGCCGTAATTACAACCAGATTGCCCAATGGTCAGTAGAATGGAGCGGGTGAAGGGAATCGAACCCTCGTATTCAGCTTGGGAAGCTGCTGCTCTACCATTGAGCTACACCCGCTTACAGGGGATCAGGTAATTGCCAACGCGGAGTTCGTCAAGCGGCTTTGTCTGCTCTCAAACACCTGCGCGAATGCCTGCCCCAGTTTTTCAACAATCTCGGAAATATGCGCGTCCGTTAAAATATAGGGCGGGGCCAGCAGGATGTGGTCGCCATTGACCCCGTCGACACCGCCGCCCATTGGGTAACAAATCAGGCCAGCCTGAAAACAGGCATCCTTCAGCGCGGCATTGATCCCGCGGCTGGCATTAAACGGCGCTTTGGTCTTGCGGTTTTCCACAAATTCAAGGCCGATGAACAATCCGGTGCCGCGAATGTCGCCGACATGCGGGTGTTGACCAAAGGCCAAACCCAGTGCCGTTTTTAATCGCTCACCCATCTTGGCCGAACGCGCCACCAGCCCGTCGTCAACCAACCGTTCCAGCACCGCAAGGGCGGCGGCGCAGGCGGTGGGGTGGCCAACGTAACTGTGGCCGTGTTGAAAAAATCCGCTGCCCGCCTCGATTTCCTGATAAATCGCCTTGCTGCACAGCATCGCGCCAATCGGCTGATATCCAGCCCCCAGTCCCTTGGCGATGGTCATGATGTCGGGGGCAGTCCCGTAATGATCACAAGCAAACAGCTTGCCGGTACGCCCCATGCCGCACATCACTTCGTCCAGTATCAGCAGCACCCCGTATTGGTTGCAAATCTCGCGGATTCGGCTGAAATAGCCGTCCATCGGCGCCACCGCGCCCAAGGTCGCCCCGACCACGGTTTCGGCCACGAATGCCATCACTGTGTTCGGCCCAAGGCGCAGAATTTCGGCTTCCAGTTCACCAGCAACGCGCTGGCCATAATCATAGGCGGTCTCATCCTCTTTGCGGTCGCGGTATTCATAACAGGCAGAGATATGGCTGGTTTCGATCATCAAAGGTGAAAACGGGGTGCGCCGCGCCTGATTGCCCCCCGTCGCCAAGGTGCCAAGCGTGTTGCCGTGGTAGCTGTGGTTGCGCGCTATAATGCGCTGGCGCTGGGGTTGGCCGCGTTCCAGATGGTATTGCCGCGCCAGTTTCAGCGCTGCCTCGACCGACTCGGAGCCACCGGAAACGATATAGACTCTGTCCAGATCACCAGGCGCGTTCTCAATCAGCTTGTCCGCCAGCATTTCAGCCGGTTGTGAGGTTAAAAACCGCGTGTGGGCAAAGGCGAACTTGTCCAGCTGCACCTTGATCGCGGCGGTGACCTTGTCATCACTATGACCAAGGCAGGATATTGCTGCCCCGCCCGATGCGTCTAGATAACGTTTGCCGGTCTGATCGATCAGGTAAACCCCGTCAGCCGCAACGGCCGTGGGCAGCTTGGCTTTGCAGTGACGCGGGAATATATGTGACATGAGGCGGCCTCGATCAAAGTTGGTTTTGCTTAGGATACATCAGATCGAAGGTGAAACAAGCCTACCTCCGCCGCCGTCTACGCCCGCCACCTTCGCCACCGCCTGTGTTAAAATTCACATCCGGCAGGGTGATGCGGGTGGCCATGATCGGGAAGGGTTCCGCCGAATTGGGGATCGCCGAGGCGTTGACGAAATGCTCTTGGAACCGTGGCTCGATTGCGGTTTCAATTTTGTGGATTTCCCGCACCGTTTGTTCAATCTCGGCACGTGCCGACCGGTTCAGCAGCGCAATTCGCGCGCCGGTGCCAGCGGCGTTGCCAGCTGACGTGACTTTGTCCAGCACACAATCGGGGATCATCCCCAGCACCATCGCGTGTTTGGGTGAGATATGTGCACCAAACGCGCCCGCCAGCACGATGCGATCCACGGTATCGACCTCGAATTTATCCATTAACAGACGGGCACCGGAATAGAGCGCGGCCTTGGCCATCTGGATTTCGCGGATGTCGCGGTTGGTGACGGTGATCACCGGCCCACCATCGGCGCCATCCTCGGCCGATCCATCCCAAACCATATAGGAATTGGTGCGCCCATCGGCAAAACAGCGCGTTGTGCCGGTTTGCTCGGCTGATCCGATCAGGCCGGGACCATCGACTATGCCCGCCATGCGCATTTCGGCCACCAGCTCGATTATGCCAGAGCCACAAATGCCGGTCACGCCGGTGGTGGCGATGGCGGCGTCAAAGCCGTCCTCGTCCGACCACAGGTCAGAGCCGATCACCTGAAAGCGAGGATCCTTGGTGACGGGGTCAATCGTGACATGTTCAATCGCACCGGGGGCGGCGCGTTGGCCGGAACTGATCTGTGCGCCCTCGAACGCGGGGCCGGTGGGCGAGGAACAGGCCAGCACGCGTTCCTTGTTCCCCAGCAACAGTTCTGCGTTGGTGCCAACATCCACCACCAGCACCAGATCGTCGGATTTATCCGGCGCTTCGGACAGGGCCACGGCGGCGGCATCGGCCCCGACATGGCCCGCGATGCAGGGCAGGATGTAGGTGCGGGTTTCATCGTGCAGGGTCAGGCCCAGATCGGACGCTTTCAGGCGCAGCGCGTCGGATGTGGCCAGCGCGAAGGGGGCTTGGCCCAATTCGTACGGGTCAATGCCCAAAAACAGATGATGCATGACGGGGTTGCAGACGAATACTGTGTCCAGAATATGGGTTTTATCGATCACGGCTTCGGCCGCGATCTGGGTGAACAGCGCGTTCATGCCCTCAACCACCGCTGCGGTCATTTCCTGCGCGCCGCCCTCGTTCATCATGCCGTAGGACACGCGGCTCATCAAATCTTCGCCAAAACGGATTTGCGGGTTCATGATGCCGCTTGAGGCCGTGACCTCGCCGGTTTGCAGATCGCACAGGTGGGCGGCGATGGTGGTGGAGCCTAGGTCAACGGCGAGGCCATAGACGGGGCTATCGAAAAAGCCGGACCACAGGCGCAGGATGGTGTGGGGTGCGTCGTCTTCGGCCTGATGCAGGGCGACGGTGACTTTCCATTCGCCTTTGCGCAGGGTGTTTTGCAGGCTGGTTAGAACCGACAGATCGGCACTGATCTCGCCCAGCTTCCACTGGTCCTTAAGCGCAGCAATCAGCCGCTCCAGATCGCCGGAGGGCTCATGCATATCGGGCTGCTCAACCTCGACATAATACAGATGCACGGTGGGGTTCAGGGTGATGTCGCGGGCCTCGGCCCGTTTGCGCACCACTTGTTTGTGGACTTGGCTTTCGGGGGGAACATCAATCACCACGTCGGTCTCGATTTTCGCCTGACAGCCCAGACGCCGCCCGTCAATCAGCCCGCGAATGGACTTGTAACGCTCCTCAACACTGTTCCATTCGCTTAGCGCATCCTTGGCCACGCTGACGCCATGCTTGGGGAATTCACCATAGGACGGGGTGATCTGGCAGCGCGAACAAATGCCGCGCCCGCCGCAAACGCTGTCCAGATCGACGCCCAATTGACGGGCGGCGGTCAGAACGGGGGTGCCAACGGCGAAGTTGCCGCGCTTGCCGGAGGGGGTGAAGATCACCAGAGGATCGGATTTTGCCATATCAGTCGCGCCTGTCTGCCTGTTTCCCCTTCCTTATTAAAGGGTCGGGGCCAAGGTGCAATGCTCAAGCGCGACGCAGAGGGG